>CAMJTE010000055.1 GCA_946408655.1 uncultured Caryophanales bacterium
AAAAGCCTACCGTGAGGTAGGCAGTAGTCAAAATTTATTTTGACTTTTTGTTCATATAATCATATTAAGTGGAGGCGTTATGTTAAACATAAAAAATATTAAAGATAATAAAGATTATTTAAAAGAATACTTTAAATTATGTTCAATAGAATGGGGAGAATCATATAAAAGAGATGATTTTGAAGATGTTGTTGATAAGAAGGTATCAGATGTATTAAATGGTATTAATGATAATATAATACTTGTGTTAGGACTATTTGATAATGATAATTTTATTGGGTTTATTTCTTTATTTAAATATGATGGTAACTATGACTATACACCGTGGTATGCGACTATGTACGTAAAGAGTGAATATCGTGGTAAACATTATTCTAAAATATTAAATGATGCATTACTTGAAGAATGTAGTTCATTAGGATATGATAAAATATATTTAAAAAGTGAGCTAATAAATTATTATGAAAAGTTTGGAGCTAAGTATATTAAAAATTTAAATGATAAAGAAAAACTATATTATATGGATATAAAGAGATAAAATTAGAGGTAGTATGAAAGTATTAACAGTAAAAGAACCATGGGCTAGTTTAATTATTAATGGTTATAAAAAATACGAGTTTAGAAGTTGGAAGACTAATTATCGTGGTAAAATATTGATTCATTCTGGAAAGAGTATTGAAAAAAGTAATTTAGAATTATTTAAAGATTATAATCTTGATTATTCTTTTGGATATATAATAGGTGAGGTAGAGATAGTAGATTGTATTTTAGTTGATGATAAAATGCAGGAAAAACTGTCTAATGAAGATAAGCTTATATATGGTAGAAATAGTCATGTTGGCTTATATGCTTGGAAACTTGATAATATAGTTAGATATAACGATGAAGATAGAATAAAAGTAAATGGTAAGTTAGGATTATGGGAGTATAATGATGAAAGAGTTAATTAGTGTAGTGGTGTCTTGTTATAATGAAGAAGAGGTATTACCAATTTTTTATAAAGAAATAGATGAGATTTCAAAAAAAATTGATAATGTTAACTTTGAATTCTTATTTGTAGATGATGGGTCAAAGGATAGAACATTAAGTATAATAAAAGAATTAGCTAAAAATGATAATAGAGTAAAGTATATATCGTTTTCTAGAAATTTTGGTAAAGAAGCAGCAATGAACGCCGGACTTATCTATGCCAAAGGAGATTATGTTGCCGTAATGGATGCAGATTTGCAAGATCCACCTAAATATTTATATAATATGTATAATTATTTACAGGAAGACTATGATGTAGTCGCAACTCGTAGAGTAACTAGAACTGGTGAACCTAAGGTTAGAAGCTTTTTTTCGAAAATGTGGTATAAGCTTATTAATAGAATGTCAGATACTGAGATGGTTGATGGTGCACGAGATTATAGATTAATGAAGAGGGCTGTAGTAAATGCAATTTTGTCGCTTAATGAATATAATAGATATTCGAAGGGGATATTTAGTTTTGTAGGTTTTAAGACTAAATGGATAGAGTATGAAAACGTAAGTAGAGCAGCCGGTAATACTAAATGGTCATTCTTTGGCTTATGTAAATACGCTATAGATGGTATGACATCTTTTTCAACTATGCCACTAATACTATCTTCAATATTTGGCCTTATATTTTGTTTTCTTGCGGTAATTGCTATTATCTTTGTAATTATAAGAACACTTATATATGGAGATCCAGTAGGTGGTTGGCCATCACTTGTATGTATAATACTACTTGTTAGTGGGGTTCAACTTTTATGTATAGGGATTATAGGAAGATATTTATCTAAAGTATATTTAGAAACAAAGAGGCGACCAATATATATAGTTCGTGAGACTAACCAGAAGTGATTTTGCAAAATCTATTTACAAAAATCGCTATATATGCTAAAATTAAATTGTATTCATAGGAGGGATAATTATGGATCAGACAAAAATATATGACTCAAATGAGTTTCAAAGCGAGCTAATAGCTGCAACAATTAAAGAAGTTGCTGATATATTAGATGAACGTGGTTATAATTCAATAAATCAAATAGTTGGATACTTAATGAGCGGTGATCCAGGGTATATATCTAGTCATAAAGAAGCCCGAAATAAGATTACTAAGTTTGAAAGAGCAGAAATTCTAGAAGTTCTTGTTAAGAAATATTTAAATAGATGAAAAGATTTCTTGGACTTGATTTAGGTACTAAAACATTAGGAGTATCTGTTAGTGATTTAACAAATACTATTGCAACTAGTCTATGTATTATTAGATTTGGTAGTGAGGATTATAATTCTACTAAGGAAGAATTAAATAAAATTATAGATGAGTATAAAATAACAGATATTGTTTTAGGTTTACCTAAAAATATGAATAATAGTATTGGATTTCGTGGTGAAGCAACATTAGAATACAAACGCTTGCTTGAAGAATGGTTTAAAATAAACGTTATTATGCAAGATGAAAGACTTACTACAGTTGAAGCAACAAATTATATGTTGGAAGCTAATTTATCTCGTAAAAAACGTAAAAAGAAAATTGATTCTTTAGCAGCAACCATTATTTTACAAACGTATTTAGATAGGAAAGGTGAGTAATATGCAAAATAGTGAAGAAGTAATGACTTTTAAAGTAGTAAATGATGAAGGAAAAGAAGTAGAATGTGAGGTATTATTTACATTTGAATCAGAGGAAACTAAGAAAAATTATATAGTTTATACTGATAATACAACTGATGAAGAAGGTAATACTAAGGTTTATGCATCTATTTATAATCCAAATGAGGCAGAAACAAAATTATTACCAATTGAGACAGAAAAAGAATGGAAAATAATTGAAACAATATTAGAAGAAATTCAATCTGAAGCAAATAACGAAGGTAATAAATAGTATTAATAAATATGAAACGTTTTCTTTTTATTATAACTAGTGTAATTACATTTGTTATTTCTTTTTTAGGTATATGGGTAATATATTATCATGTATCATTAAATCCAGTAAGCAATAAAAGCGAAACTGTAAATTTTTCTGTTAAAGATGGTAGTAATTATTATTCAATTACAGAAGATTTAATGAAGAAAAAGCTTATTAAATCTAGCTTCAGTTATAAGTTATATCTTAAATTACATAAACCTAAAAAAATTAAAGCTGGTGTGTATCAACTTAATAAAAATATGAGTGTTCCAAAAATAGTTGAAGCATTATCAGGAGATATTAAGCATGATTTAAATAGTATATCTGTTACTTTTAAAGAAGGAAAAGATATGCGCTATATAATAGATGAAATAGTAAAAAATACGGATAATAGTGAAGATGATGTAAAAAAAGTCTTAAAAGATAAAGAATACTTAGAATCACTTGTTAAAAAGTATTGGTTTATTGGTGATGAGATACTAAGTGATGATATTTATTACTCATTAGAAGGTTATCTTGCACCTAACACTTATAGTTTTAGGAAAGATTTATCAGTAAAAGAAATCTTTAATGTCATGTTAGATGAGATGGATAAGAATTTAACTAAATATAAAAATGATATAAAAAATAGTAAATATACTCCTCATCAGTTATTAACACTCGCATCTATTGTTGAGTTAGAGGGCACTGAAGGAACTGATAGAAAAGGTATTGCTGGAGTATTTTATAATAGACTTAATAATAATTGGAGCCTAGGTAGTGATGTTACAGCTTATTATGGTGCAGGGGTAAAACTTAGTGAAAGAGATTTAACAACAATTGAGTTAAATGATCCAAATCCATACAACACTAGAGTAGCAACCATGGCTGGTAAATTACCTATTGGACCTATTTGCAATCCTAGTACTGATAGTATTGAAGCTGTAATTAATCCAACTGTTCATGATTATTTCTATTTTGTTTCAGATAAGAATGGAAAAACATATTTTACAAAGACAGATAATGAACATCTTCAAAAACGAAATGAACTTATAAAGGCGGGGTTATGGTACACATACGAATAAATGATTTAGAAAATTATGCAAAAGAGAATCATGTTCCCATCATGTTAAAAGATGGGATAGGTTTTTTAACTGATTATATCAAGAAGAACAATATCAAACATATTTTAGAAATTGGTAGTGCAATAGGCTATTCAAGCATTAGAATGTCTTTGGTATCTACTGATATTAAAGTAACTACGATAGAACGTGATGATATTATGTATAATAAGGCTAAAGAAAATATTAATGCTTTTAATTTAGATAATCAAATAACTTTAATACATGGTGATGCATTAGATATAGAGTTAACTGATAAATATGATTTAATATTTATTGATGCTGCAAAAGCTCAGTATATTAAATTCTTTGAGAAGTTTAAACACAACTTAAAAGATTCTGGGGTAATTGTAACAGATAATTTAAGTTTTCATGGATTAGTAGAAGATAGTAGTAATTGTAGTCGTAATACCAAACAATTAGTTAAAAAGATAAAAAAATATATAGAATTCTTAAAAGATAATAAAGAGTTTGAAACTGAGTTTATGTCTATTGGTGATGGTATAAGCATTTCAAAGAGAAAATAAGTTATGAAATTTCACTATGATGAAATTTCTTTTTTAATACTTTTTTAACATTTATATAGTCATATATTGTTACGAATAATATATTCGCACTAGTCGCAATAATAAGACTCCACATACCCAGTTTAAATGATAATATTAATAGTAGTATTGTTCTAATTATTGTTCCATATACTGTACCTTTAAAAGATTTTTTAGCTTGATTCATTGCTTGTAATGATGATGATATAGGAGACTGAATATAATGTAGTAGACAAATAGGCGCTAAAAATTTTATATAATTAATTCCTTCATTAGTGTTATAGATTAATTTTAATGGAATTTCTGGCACTAATGTAAAGATAATTGTACATGGAATACCTATAATTAAAGAAGCAACTATTGCTTGCTTTATTTTCCTTTCTACCAAATTATACTTTCTTTTAGAATAGTTTTTACTTACATTAGGTATAAGTGCTTGTGATAAAGCTGCAGTAAAGAAAGATGGAAGTAGTATTAATGGTAACACGTATCCATTAATTATTCCGTATTCAGTTACGATATAATTATTTGTAAATCCAACTTTATAAAGAATAGATGTAATTATGATTGGTTCAAGAAAAAATCCAATTGATCCTACTATTCTACTACCAGTAGTAGGTAGGGCGATATTTAGTAAAGAATTTACTATACTTTTATTAGGCTTAATATCTCTTTTCTTACAGGTAAATTTAGGAAGAAGTATTATGAAACCAATAATTGATGTTAGTTCACTAAATATATTAGTTATAACAATAAAGAATATAGCCTGACTTATTCCTTTGGATAAAAAGTATGGTAAAAATAGTATTATTAATCCTAGTTTTACAACATCTT
The DNA here is from genome assembly GCA_946408655.1 of uncultured Caryophanales bacterium. Classification (GTDB taxonomy): domain Bacteria; phylum Bacillota_I; class Bacilli_A; order RF39; family UBA660; genus RUG12438. Next base: position 5,394 of record CAMJTE010000055.1, read on the forward strand.
CTAATATATTAGTAATAACATGTGGTAACATTCTTTCTTTTGCAAAATAATAACTTCTAAGAATATTAGAAATACTTATAAAAGGAAGAATTAGTGATATACCCAGTAGTCCAAGATGTACTCTTGGTTCTTTTAATAAATTAGTACTTATATATTTAGATGTTAATAATAAGAATATTGCAATTAATAGATCTAATGATAAGGATATAATTAAAGAAGCAGTTATTAATTTTTTAGTATTTTTATTTTTTGCTATTAATACATTTAAAGCAGTAGGAAGACCTAACTGTGATAGTGATATCAAAAGCATCATAGTAGGCATAATTAATGCATACAATCCATATCCAGAACTTTTAATCATACGAGTTATTACTATTTTAATAATCATTCCGAGTATTTTAGTAATAAATCCACCAATAATTAATATAATAGTTGATTTAACAAATTTATTCATATTATATATTATTCATGTAACTATTCTTTCTTTATAACATTAATTTGACATATTATGCATAGTATGATAAATTATTTGTGAAAGGAGTGTTACGATGAAACAAAGAAGTATTGGAATGTCTATATTTTTAACAATCATTACATGTGGAATTTATGGAATCTACTGGTTTATTTGTATGACTGATGAAGTAGTTGCACTATCTAAAGGAAAAGTTTATAAAACATCAGGTGGAATGGCATTTTTACTTACATTAATTACGTGCGGAATCTATGGAATTTATTGGTCATATCAAATGGGTAAATCAATGTATATCGTTGAAAAAGAAAAAAGCGATTATGCATCAGATAATTCAGTATTATACTTAGTTTTAGAAATATTTGGATTAGGTATTATAGTATATGCATTAGTTCAAAATAGTCTAAATCATCAAGCTACAAATGAACAAGCTTAAAGAATGTATTATTTTAATTACATTCTTTTTCATAGTAATCATACTATATTATTTGAAAATACCTATTCCATGTTTATTTCATAAAATTACTAATCTTTATTGTCCAGGTTGTGGTGTGACTAGAATGATTGATGCAGTAATACATTTAAATTTCAAAAGTGCATTTTCATACAATGCTTATGTTTTTATATTACTTATTGTAAGCATTATATATTTAATTATAAATACAGTTATATATATTGCTTCTAAAAAATTTATTAAGATTCCAAAACAAGTTGTGTATGTGTTGATAGTGTTAGCTATCCTATTTGCAATTTTAAGAAATTTACCATATTTTAATTTTTTAGCTCCATAAGTATTGACACGTTATAAAAATGATAGTATAGTTTAGATGTAGTACATTAATGGTGTTGTACTACAAGTTCTATTAGAGTGAACCTTTATTCTTTCTTTTAGGTTTACTATCTTTCTCTCTTCTATATAAATATATAATGGAGTGTAGAGATTTTGAGAGTTGAGCACCTGTGGAGATGAGGTGCTCTTTTTTTGTACCATTTTAATTATAATTGTGATATAATTTTATATAGATAGAAGGTGTATTATGATTATTAATTTTATTAGAGGATTATTTATGGCACTTGCAGATAGTGTGCCAGGAGTATCAGGTGGAACTATTGCCTTTATTATGGGATTCTATGATAAGTTTATAAATTCACTTGATGGACTTATATATGGAGATAAAAAGACAAAAAAAGAATCATTAGTATTTTTAATTAAATTAGGTATTGGCTGGATATGTGGTATGGTAATGGCATCATTAATACTTGCAAGTTTATTCGAAAAAAATATTTATGAGATAAGTTCATTATTTCTAGGATTTATAATTTTTTCAATACCACTCATAATTAAAGAAGAAAAAAAAGAGTTAAAAGGCAAATATAAAAATATATTATTTACAATAATTGGTATTATACTTGTTGTGATAATTACTAAATTAAATCCAGTTTCATCAAAAGAAAGTATAGTGGATATTACTCATCTAAATATTGGATTAATATTTTATATAATAATTGCAGGTATGCTTGCAATATCAGCGATGGTATTACCTGGAATATCTGGATCAACTTTATTACTTATTTTTGGTTTATATATTTCTATATTGACTGGTATTAAGGAAACACTACATTTTAATTTTTCATATTTACCTGCGCTTATAGTATTTGGACTAGGAGTAATTATAGGAATACTCTCCATTGTAAAACTTATAAAAAAAGCGCTAAAAAAATATCGAAGCGCGACTATTTATTTAGTAGTAGGATTAATGCTTGGAAGCATTTATGCAATAATAATGGGACCAACTACTCTAGAAGTACCAAGAAATTCGCTTAGTTTAAATACATTTAATATTCTATTCTTTATCATTGGTGCGATTATTATAATAGGATTAGATAAACTAAAAGTATTATTAAGTAAAGACATTCATTAGCATTGCCTTTGCTTTTTTTTAATGATATAATCTATATAGAATAGAGGTGTAACATGAATTGTCCGTATTGTGGAGAAAAAACAGATAATAGTGATTTTTGTCATAAGTGTGGCAATAGATTAATAACTCATACAATAACAACTAATTATGAGATTGGTGATACTAAAGAGTTAGAAACATATATTGATAAAAATAGTAGTAAGATATTAAGTAGAAGATTTTCATTTCCTAGTTTCTTTTTAGGAAGTTTATATTATTTATATAGAAAGATGTATTTAATTGCGATACTTTTTATAGTACTATCTTTTGCATATTCCATAGGTATTTATTATGTACCAGAATATTACAAATTATATATATCATTAATATATCTAATAATTTCTGTTTTATTCAATATTATAATAGCTATTAAGTTTAATAGTATATATATAAATCATGCTAATAAGAAGATTAATAAAATAAAAAATAAGTATAAAGATAAAAGCAGATTTGAAGTAATGGAAAGAATTAAATATAGTGGATCTACAAATTTATTTGCTCCTGCACTTGCCATACTTATTATTGGTTTACTAAATGCATATATCTTTTATAAACAAAATGATGTAGTAGATAACTTATCTAATGCTAAATATAAAGTTACAGAAGGATTTAGAGAAACAGATGCAGAAATAGAACTTAATGAAGATAATTCATTTATCTGGTACTCAAATAAGAATAATAAAGAAGATAACTTTTATGTCGGAAAATATCAAGTATATGTAGGTAGAAATGCGATAACTGAAGCAAAAAGATATAAATTATTTACAGATAGAATTCAAGATAAGAAGAATTACTATATTTTAAAATTAAATATAAATAGACAATCAGTAAATGGTGTGATAAGCGATACTAATACTGTTTTAGTATATTATGGATTATATGATAATAGATATAATGTTATAGATTTAAACAGAGTAGGAGTTAGAGACTATTTTAGATTAGTTAAAGTCAAATAAAAAGAATATCAAAGATTAACATATAAGTCTTTGATATTTTTTGGGTATAACTAGAGTTTTAACATTACCTTCATATTTAGATATAATCATTAGCCCGTCTTCGTTGTGAGGATAACTAATATTAAAGTCATGGATTACTTTTTCTAAGTATATTTTATATAAGATATATTCTCTTAATTTTTTTAACTTATTTAAATTATTTGGTATTGTGGTATTCTTTTCAATTTGATATATACTATTTGTAGGTTTAATTATACTATTTTCATGTAACCTAATTTCTAATACTGGATATGTAGAATTAGCACCCGAAAACATTTTATACTGTTTATCTGTTGGAACATATTTTTTTCTAACTAATTTTCTATAATTACCAAATCCAACTTTATCAATAATTTCCTCATTATCAAGATAGTACTCTGCAATATATAAACTATTAATATTGTGATTTAGATTTAATACTAGCTTGGCAATTTCAAAAGCATCTTGAGGATAATAATAAAAATATTGGGTCTTGCATAAATCTTATGGGATTATAAATTAGTATTCAAAAAAATTTACAAGAAAGACTTGTAAAAAAAATGAATACCGCTTATGATAAATTTATAATAATAAAAAGGCGGTATTCAATATGAATTATAATGTAAATAATAATAAATGTCAAATTGCTTGTAATTGTGACAGTAAAATAGAATAAATTTTCTTCGCAATGATTTTATGATATG
>CAMJTE010000056.1 GCA_946408655.1 uncultured Caryophanales bacterium
TACAAAAGCACTATATGGTTAGAACTAAATTGCCTGCGATAATTTTTTACACCCTCAACATTTGTCCTTCAATTCGCAAAATTTGAAATAAGCCTTTAATTTCTAACATTTTGTAATAAAAAATAAGTTTTAATAGTATGAAGATATGACTAAATATACCTTTAATGATACGTTTATAACCTATTTATGTATGTAAATTATATTAAATAAACCATTATCTGCACGGTGCACCTTTTTAATCAAGTCTAGCACAACTATTGTCTTCAAATAATTCTCGGTATTGTAAAGACACTTTAGTAGTTAATGCTATAGATAGCAATTTATAAACTTTTTGGCTCTACCTGCCTAAAGTGTTGCTTTCACTGTTAGTCGTGATGCCTTTTATACCATTCTTTATAATCATCTATATCAAAAGGCATTGGGGTTGAATATACGTCATTACTTTTTAGTCTTATTTTTAACGATATTGCATCAACATACATTTTTTCATTTCTATCTAAGTATTCAATTGTATATTTAATCTTTTTTCTATATTGAATAAAATTCATATGATGTTGCAAATGCCTTGTGAATATTCCTCTTTTAATATTCAAGTATGTTTCTATTTCAGACATTATTTGATTTACATCATTAATTGAATAATTGTCTTGTTTATTCATTCCAGCTGCAATTTTTATTAATTTTAAATTATTTAATTCTGCAAATTTATCATACGAGTTTTTACTATCTGTAACTAATGTTGAACCAGAATTTATTTTTCCGTTTAAGACTTTTGAAATCATATTAGTAGAAGCGTTTCCGTTTCCTGCAACTCTAATTATTAGATTATCATTTTCATCCAATGCTACAATAACGCAAATTTGATCTTTACTAATGCCAGAAGTTAAATTTGTACTACCATTATGTCTGGATGGTCTAGGCATTTTGTTACTAGGTGTTCCCTTTATGTATTTTTCATCAGCTTGAACTATACCACCTAATTTAACATCACAATTTAATTCGTCTAAAGCATCAAATATTCTAATTTGACTTTCAAATACAGTAGATTCATCAATACCTAGTTCTTGTGAAGTTTCATCCAATGATTTAAAATCCTACATTGATTGTAATAGTTTTTTTAATTGATAGTAATTTAATATAGAATGCTCCAATATTGATTTATGGGTTATAGAATAACTTTTTTTACAATCATAACACCATATTCTTTGTGTATTATTTTTATGTCCATTTTTTTTGATATGGTGTGTTTCATTAACGGGACAACATATTGTGATGGTTCTTTCCAAGTATTCTAAATTTGTTACTCTTTGATTAGGCTTAGTAGTAATTAATAAATCAATTAGTTTTTTTGCTTCTTCCAACTCTGGAGGTAACATGTGATTAATTTTATTTTTTACATCTTCATTCATAAAACAAAAATAGTTTTTATCGACTAATCTCATCGAATCATAATTTGCAGAAAATGAATTGAGATTAGCCGATAAAAGCCACTTCCTATATCCGATTTATTCATTTTCTGCACTCTAATCTTATCATAAATTAGGTATTAGAGCAACACTTTAGGCAGGTAGAGCCAACTTTTTCTAATTTATTTCTTGGAGAACTTGTCATAAAGCAATATAAATTTAAAAAGTTTTGTAAATCTTTTCTATCAAATCCACTATGTGTATTTAGAAATTTTCTAATTAAGTCACATTGATGATTTAATGGGGTTAAAGGATTGTTTTTATCATCTAATTTCTTCAAATACGATGATTTATATTTCTCATCCACTAGATTTAAATCATTGACAAGTTTTCTATGACTCTTTTCATTATCATGAATTAATCGTGAACCAGGTTCTATTAGATTTATAAAAATTGTTATATGTTATTTCAGTTGTAGGTTTTCCAAAACATTCAACAATAGCTATTATGTTGCGCTTATCATAACATATTCCAATACAGTACTTATTATGTGAAATACCTCTTAATTTCTTACCATCTTTTGTATCAATATCCTTTTTTATTACAGAATAGAACATCTCATCCAGATAAACTGTACCTTTAAATACTAAATTTTCTCTATATTTTTCTAGTAATATAAAAACTTTTTGAAGCCAATACGTCGATGTATTCATGCTGTTTTTATTTACTTTTGATGTTAGATTTGTACTTCCATAATTAAATATGTCAAGTAAGTATTCAATCCATTCGGTAATTGATATTTTATGTCCTTCAAATATGGTTCCGGTTGTTGGAGAAAAATATCTTTTACAGTCATTACAATAATATCTTTGAACATTGTTTTTTGTAAAACCTCGCTTTCTAATATGCTCAGAGTCACAATATCTACATTCCTTAATTTCGATTGAGTTTAACAATTCGGCTTCATTAGTTTCCGAAAGTTTAGGATGTTTAATTCTATAATTATCTTTGTATTTGCATTTTATAAATTCTTGTAATACATTATTTTTACTATTATTATCCCAAGGAGTCTTTTGCCTTGAGCTATCAATTCTATTTTTCATATTGGTAGTCCTCTCATTATTGATGAGTAACAGTACAGAGGACTACCACATCACAATTGCACAGTTACTCATCAATAATCAATTATATTATGATTATACACTAAATAGGTGCACTGTGCAAATAATGGTTTTATTAAATATATCAAAATGGTATTTTACAAGGCGTTATTAATGTGCTGTTTTATTTGATTAAACTATTTTTATGCTTGTAATTCTTTATATTATTTTACTAAATATTGCAAATATAAAGGAAAATAATGAATTTTGCGAATTGAAGAACATTTGTCAGCAAAAAAGCAGGATAAAAAAAAGTTTAAAACCTTAACATACGTTTTATCCTTATATTACAACGCTTGGTGCTATTTTTTCCTTGTAAAAACCGTTATTTATTAACAATATCTATCACTATTTATGAAATAACGTCAGACGTTTTTTTAAACAAAAGCCTCGGATAAAGCATTGAATTTCAATGCTTTACAGATTTTTAAAATTTAATTTATGTTTTTATCCTGATCACTTATCTTAATTTATTTAAAATTTTAACGCTTTTTTTGGCGACTTTTTAGCATTAACTAATTTATGCGAAGAAAAAAATATATGATTATTTTTTATCCAATACTCATATATTTTATCTTTTTAAATTAATTTACTCTTTTTTGCTGACATTTGTCGTGATAATTTTTCAAAAAAAATTATAAATTTACTTTACGTGCACTAATTCTATTTCATTTCAAACAAATAAAATACTTGCTCGAATTATTTGGTTTAAAAAACTAAAAATTATCTATTTAAAGAATTTTTTTATTAGCCCTTAAATATTATATATATTGATGAAATAACTCCACCTAACATTGCAACTATCATATCTTGCATTGTATCAACTACCCCAGTATCTTGATTGTGCTGTAAATTAGTATGAGCAATAGAATCGATACTAAATTCAAATATCTCCCAAAGTATCGCAATTAAAGCAACTATTCCTAAACAAAATAGTATCTTAAGAAATTTATTTTTACGTTCTTTTGATATATACCTATATATAATAGTCGCAAGAACGAATGTAAACATACCAGATAAGAAGTGTACAAATATATCATACCAAGATATATTATTATATAAGTTACAAACACAACCAATAAAGTCAGCAATTAGTATAAATACATAATATAAGAAAATTTCTTTATCGCTTAATTTAAACTTAGTTTTAGTAATAAAAAAAGGTATTAGTAATATTGGAAATATTGCAACAAAAGTCATTACTCTATCATATTTATTATTACTAAATTCTAATACTGCAATCAATACTGTTCCAATATTCATAATAATTAATAGAATTTTATTTAATAACTTATGCATTGTTGCCTCCCTTAAAGCATTTATCTTCATGATTATTTAGCACCCCTATTGCTTCTAGATAAGAATAAATAATAATAGTACCAACAAATTTCATTCCTCTCTTTTTTAAGTCATTGGAAACTTTATCTGAGAGACTACTATGAGTATGAAACCTTTTATAATGTATTTGTTTATTCTTTGCAAAATGCCAAATATAATTATTAAAACTACCCCACTCTTTTTGAATATCCATAAATACTTGAGCATTATTAATAGTAGATTTTATCTTTAATCTATTACGAATAATTTTTTCGTTATTCATTAATTCTTCTATCTTTTTGTCATCGTAACTATTTATTTTATTATAATCAAAATTATCAAAAGCATCTTCAAAATATTTCTTTTTATTTAGTATAGTCTCCCAAGAAAGTCCTGCTTGAAATATCTCTAATACTAAGTATTCAAATAATAATCTATCATCGTAACACGCAACACCCCAAACATAATCATGATAATCGACATAGTTTTTATTATCTAAGTTGACCCAACTACACCTATTCATACTATTTTACATACTTTCTTTTATGTTTTTTACAAATTCTCTCTATAATAATATATACAGTATAACTATATATAACATTACTAATTATTGACGAATATAACCCCATTATTAATGTCATATCATTAAAGGTACGATATCTAAATAAACATAACAATAAATATGTTATAGTCTCATGAAATAAAACTGTAAAAATAACTATTAGTATTAAATTCAATTTATTAAGAGTAATAAATTTACAAATCAAAGTAATAATTAAAGCAGTTATTAAAAAAGCAAATGTATTTATAAAAGGAGTTGTCGTATATGTTAAATCATAAAGTAAGCCTAAAGAACCAGAATAGATTAAAAATTTTATCTTACTATCATTAAATAATGGATATGTAACTAAGATTGCTACTACTGAAAACATTGAAATAAATAGTGAATCTAATGGAATTATATTAGAAATAATTCCTTCTAAAATAAACGATATTAATAATACTGCAACAATCATTTTGAATCCCTATCCAATACAGTTACAATATCTATATCACCAAAGTCTACAGACGGAGTAACTTCTACTGCTTTAGCTAGTTCATATCTATCTTTAGTAACACTCTTAACCTCACCTATTAAAATACCCGCAGGAAAAGCATCAGTAAGTCCAGTAGTTACTACTTTAGAACCGTTCTTAATCTCAGTATTGTCACTTATACCTTCTACTATATAAGCATTATTCTTTTTATCGTAGTATGAAAGTAGTCCATAAATACTTTTATCATCGACTTCTATTTTCACTGATATTTTGTTTATTACTTCATCTGTTGATAGCAATTTAACAGTACTTGTAAAATTACTAACACTAACCACTTTTCCTATTAAGCCTTTATCAGTAATAACTGCATATCCTTCTTTAATTCCAGCTTTAGATCCTTTATTTATATTTACAGTATTATACCATGCACCAACATTTCTATTAACTACACTTGCATTAATCTTTTTATAATCAGTTATTGTTTGATTGATATCTAAAGATGTCTTCAGATTATCGATTTCTCCTTCTAACACTTTAATTCTAGCTTCATATAATTTAGCTTTATCAGCTTTTTCTTTTAACTTTTTATACTGTTTATATATTTTATTTTTTTCATCATTCTCTTTAATTTTATCCTTTATAAAACCAATAGGTTTATATATAGTACCAGTTAGAAATGTCGTTGAATCTTTAATCGCCTTTTCAAAGAAATTAAGTTTTCTATTTTCTTTTACTGCAATTGTTGTTACAACTACAAGTATTCCTACTACTACAAGAATAATAAGTATAATGCATTTTTTATTATTACCATTTTTTAACATACGATCACCTACTCAATTATAATACATTAATTTTTATTTTTAAAGAGATATTTTATTATTTTCTAAAAAACTATAATAAGAATTATCACTAATAATTACATGGTCTAATACTTTTATTCCATGAATTAATCCTAATTCTACTAAATTATTTGTTATTTCTATATCTTGTTTACTTGGTTTAATATTACCTGACGGATGATTATGGACACATATAATAGCAGTTGCATTAAGTAAGAAAGCCTCTTTAAATACTTCTCTTGGATGTACTAAACTGTAATTAAGAGTACCTTTAAATAGTAATTTATCTTTAATAACTTTCTTAGTTACATCTAAATAAACACAGTAAAAACATTCTTGTGATTCATCTTTTAATATATCTTTATAATAGTTAAACACTAACTCGACATTGGTTAATTTTATACCATTTAAATCTCTTACTTTATTATTAATTCTTCTTGATAATTCAATCGCAGCAAGTATATTACAAGCCTTAGTTTCTTTAATACCATTGATCTTAGTTAAAAAGTTATAATCAACTTTATCTAAATTATTAACTCCGTCACACTTATTTAATATAATACTAGCTAAATCTTTAGCAGAATTCTTACAATTACCACTACCTATAAGTATAGCTAGTATTTCACTATCAGAGATATTCTTAGAACCATACTTAATTAATCTTTCTCTTGGTCTATCAAGCAAACTCATATCTTTGATTTTAACTGCCATTTAATATAATCTCCTCATATTTATTTAACCCTTGATTAATAATTTCTGTAATAACTACCTCATCAGCACTATTAATTAGTATATTATCTAGATTATCAATAGCTTCACTAAAAATCTTATTACTGATATAAAATTCTTTTATACTAGATTCAATATTTTTACTATTATAGTAATTCTTCATTTTCTCTGCATTTTCTCTATTTTTAGTAATACCTACATACATATAATAATTTATCCCATCCTTTCTATAAACATAATTCTCTAAGTTAATTCCAACCTCTTCCATCTCTTCTTTAGAAGAATATTTACCAAGCAGAAGAAAATAGTATTCATCGCCATTACTAGACACAGTTATCCCTTTAAAATCTTTGTACTGGGTGAGCAAGAAATAAGCAAGAAAAAAACCAATTACTAAAGATACAAATACTGTTAGAAAATACTTTTTCATATTATCACCAGTAATATCATACCTTAATAATTAGTCATTTTGTGTCGAATTATTATCCAGTTTAACTAATACTTCACGAGGTTTAGATCCATTAGCAGGGCCTACTATTCCTCTATCTTCAAGTAAATCTATACACCTTGCCGCACGATTATAGCCAAGCCTAAATCTTCTTTGTAAAAGTGATGCAGAGGCTTTACTTTGAGTTACAACGAATTCAACTATTTCATTATATAAAGGTTCTTCATAATCATCCTTTTCTTCTACCATCGTAGTAGCATTAGCATCCTCATCGGCAACCGTCAAAGTATTATCATATTTAGCCTTTTGTTGTGAACATACAAATTCAACTATTGCTTTAGTTTCCTCTTCTGAAATAAACGTTCCTTGAATACGTTGTGGCACATTCTCACCTTGTGGTAAATATAGCATATCACCTTTGCCAAGTAGTTTCTCTGCTCCAGTCATATCAAGAATTGTACGTGAGTCAATACCACTTGATACTGCAAATGAAATTCTTGATGGAATGTTTGCTTTTACTACTCCGGTAATTACATCCGTAGAAGGACGCTGTGTTGCGACAATTAAATGAATTCCAGCCGCACGCGCCATCTGAGTAATACGCATAATAGAATCTTCTACTTCTTTAGCAGCAACAAGCATTAAATCCGCAAGCTCATCTATTATTACAACAATATATGGCATTCTTTTATTCTTTTCACCTTCGGGTAAAGATTCATTTTGTTTATCAATGTATTTATTATAACTAGTAATATTTTTCGTTTTACTTTCTTCAAATACATCATAACGTCTTTCCATTTCCGAAACTATCTTCTTTAGTGCGATATTGGCTTTTTTCGCATCCGTTACAACAGGCGCAAGTAAGTGTGGAACTCCATTATAGATTGATAACTCAACCTTTTTAGGGTCAACTAATACTAACTTTACTTCATCAGGTTTACTACGCATTAAAATACTTGCAAGTATACTATTAATACATACAGATTTACCACTACCAGTAGAACCCGCAACAAGTAAGTGTGGAGTTTTATTAATCTCCATCCATCTAGGTTCGCCCATGATATCTCTACCAAGAACTGATAATAGCTTACTATCAGAAAGACTTGTAGGTACACTACTTAATACCTCACGAACATTAACCATGGAAATACTTTTATTAGGTAGTTCTACACCTATTGTACTTTTACCTGGAATAGGTGCTTGAATACGGACATCTTTGGCTGCGAGCGCTAAAGCGATTTCACGGTTTAAACTTAATATTTTATTAACCTTAGTACCAGCTTTAATCTCAAGTTCATACTGCGTGACTGCAGGACCTACATGTGCGGCCACTACTTTACCTTCAATTCCAAAATCTCTAAGTACCTGAACTAGTATTGGAACATTTTGTTTAATAGCATCTTGATTAGCCTTGCCATTTCCTTTAGAAGGCTTACTAAGTAAAGTAATTGGTGGATACTTATAATTCTTATTATCACTAATACCATCATCAACACTTTTAACAACGCTTACCTCTTCCTTAGGCTCAGGGGCATTATTTTTTAGTTCATCAATATTAGATATAACCACACCATGATTAGCATCAGTTACCTCAGGAATTTCAACTTCGTCTTCTTTAGGTTTCTTTTCTCTATGTACTTTATCTTTAATCTTATGAGTTCCTTCACGCGTTTTCTTAATTAAATCATAAATAGATACACCAGTAAACATAATAGAACCACAGATAATTAAAGTAATACTAACTACCATCGTACCATTTAAAGTAAGTAATCCACAAAGAACAGATGCAAATACCGCTCCAATCACTCCCCCACCAGATAATTTAACACCGTTATTTACAAAATCTAACATATTACTAACAGTCGCTTGGACAACCTCTACACCATTATCAATAATCTTAAAATGATTAATATCAATAGTATCACTATTTAAATTTTTAATATATCCAACGTGGGACAATATACACACTGCAATGATAATTATATAAAGCCCTACTAATTTTGGGGTAAAGAAATCTGGTTTCTTTCTTTTAACAATCATATATATTCCACATATTCCAACAAGTATAAGTAACTCTGCCCACCAGACACCAACTAAAAACGAAGCAAAACCTTTAATAATATCAGCAACCACTCCAAAAGGACAGCACCCTATAATACATATTAAAAGTAATAGAATACCTTTTAATTCAACTACGTAATCTTTACTCTTCTTAACTTCTTTTCTTTTTTTCTTCTTTGCCATTCTACCACCATACAATAATTATAACACAAAATAATCTAATTTTATACTATTTTCCTTCATATCACAGGATAAAATCATCCGACTAGGAAAAATGAGGATATTGTTAAAATATTCTTTT
>CAMJTE010000057.1 GCA_946408655.1 uncultured Caryophanales bacterium
CTCCACCATCTGCATATAATGTAATTTCAACTGCGTTTCTTAATCCATCTTGGTTATTATTATCATCCCAAGTTTTTTCTACACTAAGCTTACCTGTATTATCATTAATTAATTCAGGTGTATGTGTATTTGTTACCTTAAATCCTTCACTTACGCTTCCAGTAATTTCTTTTGTATATCCTGTAATTTCTTTTTCGTCTATTGTATATACAATCTCGTTTCCATTATTATATTTAGCTAAGTTTTCAAATGTATGTTTCCATTCATTTTTATTATTTAATGTAACGGTTTCTTTTACAACACCATCAGCATATAATGTAATTTCTACATCTTTTCTTAATCCATCTTGGTTATTATTATCATCCCAAGTTTTTTCTACATTAAGCTTTCCTGTATTATCATTAATTAATTCAGGTGTATGTGTATTTGTTACCTTAAATCCTTCACTTACGCTTCCAGTAATTTCTTTTGTATATCCTGTAATTTCTTTTTCGTCTACTGTATATACAATCTCGTTTCCATTATTATATTTAGCTAACTTTTCAAATGTATGTTTCCATTCATTTGAATCATTTAATGTTACAGTTTCTTTTACTTCACCATCAGCATATAATGTAATTTCTACATCTTTTCTTAATCCATCTTGGTTGTTATTATCATCCCAAGTTTTTTCTACACTTAGCTTACCTGTGTTATTTACTAATTCAGGCTTATGACTATTTATTACCTTAAATCCTTCGCTTACGCTTCCGGTAATTTCTTTTGTATATCCAGTAACTTCTTTCTCATCTACTGTATATACAATCTCGTTTCCATTATTATATTTAGCTAACTTTTCAAATGTATGTTTCCATTCATTTGAATCATTTAATGTTACAGTTTCTTTTACTTCACCATCAGCATATAATGTAATTTCTACATCTTTTCTTAATCCATCTTGGTTATTATTATCATCCCAAGTTTTTTCTACACTAAGCTTACCTGTATTATCATTAATTAATTCAGGTGTATGTGTATTTGTTACCTTAAATCCTTCACTTACGCTTCCAGTAATTTCTTTTGTATATCCTGTAATTTCTTTTTCGTCTACTGTATATACAATTTCTTTTCCATTATTATATTTAGCTAAGTTTTCAAATGTATGTTTCCATTCATTTTTATTATTTAATGTAACTGTTTCTTTTACTTCACCATCAGCATATAATGTAATCTCTACATCTTTTCTTAATCCATCTTGGTTATTATTATCATCCCAAGTTTTTTCTACACTTAGCTTACCTGTGTTATCATTAATTAATTCAGGTGTATGTGTATTCTTAATATTATTTCCTGTAACAACGGTTTCATAACCTGAAACTTCATCTTCTTTTATTTGATATTTAATTTCATTACCATTTTCATATTTTGGTAAATTATCAAATGTATATTCCCAGTTATCATCTTTTGTTACAGTTTTTGATGTAACTAAATTTATTCCATTAAATACTTTTACTGTAATACTATCTGGTCTAATGCCATCTTGATTATTGTTATCATCCCAAGTCTTTGTACCACTTACAAAAGTTACTTCTGGAATATGTTTATTTATAATATCATATCCATTATATGTAGTAACATAATTTTGAACTTCTGTTACCTCTTTAATCTCATAATTTATTAAATAATTATCATCATTTTCATGACCTATTTGATATTTATATAAACCATTAAAACTATATGTCCAATCAGTACTTGTTAATGTTTTTCTAGCAACTGTAACTCCATTGGCATTTAATACAATATTAATACTTGTAGGCCTAATACCATCTTGGTTGTTGCTATCATCCCATATTTTTTTACCTGATACATTAACCTTTGAACGACTTAAAATATTCAAAGTAACCTTAGAATCTCTACTAACAACTTTATTAGTTTCAACACTAGGATTTAAAGTTGTTTCAACATGATATAAAAATTCAACTTCTCCGCTTATATTTTCTTCCGAAACAAAAGTAAATGTTCCGTCATTATTCATTGTTAAAACACCTTGTTTAACACCATCTTTTGAAATTTCATATGTATTTTCACTTACTTTTTTAGTATTGCTATTTTCAATAACAACAATTTTATCAGATACATTAACATTACCATCAGTCATTAAATTTTCATTTAAATCATTATCTAAAACACTTGTTCCGTTAATTGTAGATTCTGCATAACCTTCATAACTTGAAATTTCACTATAATGATCATCATTTGTAACCATTGGAACTGCTACATTTGGTTTATCAAATTCAACAGTTATAGTCTTATTCTCTTCATCCTTATAATAAGGGTTATCCTCATCTACTATAGTTGTTAAACTAGCACTTTTATTTGTATAAATACTACCATAATAATCATCTTCTGCTTTTACTTCATATGTAATCTTATAATCAGTATTAGCATTTATATTTCCAATATCCCAGGTAAGTGTTGTTGTACCATCTTCATTTTCTACAACATCAATACCCTGTTCTGTTAGCTTAGTTTTAGCACTTTCAGTTAGCTTAAACTCTTTTGGTATAACATCTGTTACAACACTATCTTTACCTATTAATTCAACTAAACTATCACTAATACCATCAAATTTTGCTTTTAACTCATCACCAGTTAAAGCAGAATAATTAACATAAATAGGTGTTGCACCTTCACTTGATGCTGGATTTATTTCTGATAATGAGTTACCTGACTGACTACCAAATGCAATTGTATAAACATCTGCAGCACTAAAATTACTCTTTAATGAATCTAATTCTGCTTTGGCAGCCTCTGATGGATTAACCCATCTATTTTTGGTACAGCTGCCACTCTTATTTTTAGCATAGCAAACTTGTACGGAATTATTATTAGACCCACTACCTGCTCGATCAGTTCCTGTAACTTGTTCTCCCTTCTTATTATAATAAGTATATGTATAATTAAAATATGTTGGTTCACCATCAGTAAGTATAATAACTGCTTTTTTAGCATCAGTTCTTCCTGTTGCAAGTAATTCATTTGCTTTTGCAATTCCTGCTTGAACATTAGTTCCTTGATTATATATAGAACTAATACCACTTATAAAATCATTAATTGTTGTTTTGTTGCTTGATAATTGTTGAGTTGATTGTATATCAGTTCCAAATACAACAATGCCAATCTTAACATTATCTTTTCCCTCGTTAATTAGTTTTCCAACAAAATCAGTTGCAGCATCTTTAGCCGCTTTTCTACGAGATGTTTTGTTAGAATCAGCATCTTTTGTATCCATACTTGATGAATTATCCATTACTAAAACAACATCTAATTTTGTCTTAGCATCTACGTCGTATGATTTTGCATTAACATCTAATGTAACTTGAGCAAATCTTCCTTTCTCTAAATTGTCTTCACTAGTCCCTTCATATACTTTAGTAGCACTCTTATCAAGACTAATCTTACCAGCATCATCTTGTGCATTAGCCATTAAAAATGTACCACCAATTATGACAGAAACTAATAATATTGCTGCATAAATAAATTTATGCTTTTTCAATGAAACTATCATATATTCCCTCCTATCCTATAACACTATCTGACAGTTTTGTTTTTAATAAATAGCACAGTATCTCCTAAAAACAGTGTCTATAATAATCAATTTTTCATTTTTTGTCAATAGTTTTATATCAGATTTTAAATTTTCGAACAACTAATTCTATATTAATAATGAACACAATTTAAAATTTATATACTAAAAATAGTGCATATGCACTACGTTTTTGTACGACTATTTTTGACATTCTTTTTCTATCCACTCAATCATTATATTTACTATATAATCTATTTCAATATCATTTAATGTTTTTTCTTTAGGTATATGATGCCATTTTTCTATACACCCACGACAACATGTTGCAGTTGCGTGCTGCGCAATAAAAACAGGATGTGTTTGCCTCATCGGAGTTTGTTTTCCATCTTTTATACTGTTGTATACTTTTAATCTACTATTAACAAAATCATAAGCGTGTTTTCTAATCACATCTATTTCTTTATCTTTTACATAGTCTTTCATTTTATTGTTTAAATGAAAACTAGAACGAAATTTTGATTTTGCAAGCACTTCTAATTTATTCATATTAATCCCTAGTAATTATATCACTTTTTTTAAAATAACATTATAGTATTCCATTTTTACTTTATTAGTATTTTCTAATATATTATCCAATACCTTTTCAACATACATATCTGTATACATATTATCACCAAGTCTATCTTACTATATTTTTTATTTAAATAAAGATATTCGACAAAACTAGAAAAAATATGATAAAATTAAGAAGGTGATACTATGGCAAGTTCAATAATACATATGGCAGTAGCTAACGAATTAAACAAAAAATTAAATAGAGATAATAAAAGCATATTGATAGGAAGTATTGCTCCTGATATTGCAAAATTAATAGGAGAAGACAAAAAAAAATCTCACTTTATAACCAATGAACCAAATATTCCTGATTTAAACAAATTCTTATCAGTTTATAAAACAGATTTAGAAGATGATTTTGTATTAGGATATTATATTCATTTATTCACTGATTATGTATGGTTTAAATATTTTATTCCAAATTATTTAAAAGACTCTTACGTTTGTGATTTAAATAATAATAAACTTAATCTTACAGAAGAAGAAATAGTAAACTACATATACAATGATTATACCAATCTAAATTCAAAAGTAATTGATTGCTATAATTTAGAATTAAGTATATTCTATGAAGATTATCCAACATTTAAAAACATCATTCAAGAAATTCCTATGAATAGGATAAATGTATTAATAGATAATGCTGGAATAATCATAAAAAATGCGAAGAGATCTACTGCTTATTTATTTGATATAAAAAATGTTTCTGAATTTATTAATTTTTGTGTTCAAATAATACTTAATGACTTAAAGGATTTAAGAATCTACAAAGTTTGACAAAATTTGTATAACTTGTAGTTTTTTTTTACAATTTATAGTATAATACATCTGGAGGTTTAATGAAGTTACATAGTACAAATAATTACAATTATAAATATAGTAATAGGGGTATGGGCCTAGAGGCTGATATTAATGCATCTAATGAATATTATCTTAATAATGATAAGGCAGTTATATATAAGAAACCTACTCCAATTACTATAAATAAAGTAAATTATCATTCAAGAGCTGATGCATTAATTACTGAGGCTCACTTTAATACTCCATCAACTACTGATTATAATGGTGTATATAAAGGTAAATATATTGATTTTGAAGCTAAAGAAACTAAAAACAAAACAAGCTTTCCACTTAATAATATTCATACTCATCAAATAGAACACATTCGTAAAATTACTAAGTTGGGAGGGATCGGATTTATAATTGTTAGGTTTACAAGTTTAGATGAGACATATTATTTAAGTAGTGATAACCTATTAGATTTTATAGACAATGAGACCCGAAAATCAATACCTCTTGAGTATTTTAGAGAAAAGGGATACTTGATAAAACATAAATTAAGACCACTTGTTGATTATTTAGAATATGTAGATAAATATTTAAAGGAAGGATAGTGTGATACTATGAAAGATATAAAAAAATTATTTTATAAATACAAGCCTAAGATATTAGTTGGAGTAATTAGTTTGTTACTAATTATACTTGGAATATTATTATTCTCATCAATTATACCTGCTATATTAGTTTTATTAGTTGATGCGATATACTTTGTTCCATTTTTAAGAAAGAAGGCAGTGATATTTATGAGAAATGTTGTAAACAGAAATCAGAAGAAAGGTGTGCATGCTAAAGGTGCACATAAAAATATAGAAAAAAAGAAAAGTAATATTAATTTAGCTAAAGAAAAAGATATGCATATTCCAAAGAAAAAAAAGAAGAAGAAGAAAAAGAAAATATGGAAAATAATATTAATACTAGTTTTAAGTGGTTTTATATTAGGTGTATTAGGTATAGTTGCATTATGTATTTATATTGTATCTCATGCTCCTAATTTTGATCCTAAAGAACTTTATGTTAGTGAACCTTCTGTTGTATATGATTCAGAAGGAAATGAATTTGCAAAATTAGGTGCAGAACAAAGAGTTATTCTTGAATATGATGAATTACCTGAGGTATTAATTGATGCGATAGTAGCAACTGAGGATTCTAGATTCTTCAGTCATAAAGGTGTTGACTGGGCAAGATTCTTAAAAGCTTCTTTCCAACAACTACTTGGTCATTCTAGTGCAGGTGGTGCATCTACTTTAACAATGCAAGTATCTAAAAATACCTATACATCTGCTGAAGCAAGTGGTATTAAAGGTATTATTCGTAAGCTTACTGATGTTTATATTTCTGAGTTTAAAATTGAACCTAATTACTCTAAGAAAGAAATATTAGAATTCTACGTTAATAGTTATCATTTAGGAAACAATTCTTATGGTGTTGAACAAGCTGCTCTTACTTACTTTGGTAAAAGTGCGAAGGATTTAAATGTTTCCGAATCAGCAATGATTGCCGGATTATTCCAAGCACCAAGTAAATATAATCCCTATACTAATCCTGAAGCTACAGAAAAAAGAAGACTATTAGTATTAAGTCTTATGAAACGTCATGGATATATTAATAATAAAGAATATAATGCAGCCAAGAAAATGACTGTTGAAAAAATTATTAAAGCAAAAGAAGCTAATGGAAATGATCCAAACACAGTTAACAAATATCAATCATTCTTAGATGTTGTTGTTGCTGAAATTGAGAAAAATACCGGAGATGATCCTTATACTACTCCAATGAAAATATATACAACTATGGATAGATCTAAACAAGAATATGTTAATGATATTATGAATGGTGTTTCTTATGAATGGGAAAATGATGTTGTTCAAGCAGGAGTTGCAGTTACTAATATTGATAATGGTGCAATAGTTGCAGTTGGTGGTGGTAGAAATATTGATGCTGCTGCGACACTTAACCATGCTACACAAATCAAAAGACAAATTGGTTCTACTGCTAAACCTCTTTATGATTATGGTCCAGCAATAGAATTCTTAAATTGGAGTACTGGTATGCCTGATCCAGATGAGGCTATTAGCTATTCCGATGGAACAGCTATTAATAACTGGAATGGTGCTTATGAAGGATTTGAAACAATTAGAAAAGCTTTAGTTGGTTCAAGAAATATTCCTGCACTTAAAGCATTCCAAGCTAACAGTAAAGAAAATATTTTAAGTTTTGTTAAAAGTTTAGGTTTATCACCTGAAGATCCATTACATGAAGCTCACGCTATTGGTGGATATACTGGAGAATCACCTCTTTCAATGGCTGCAGCATATTCAGCATTTGGAAATGGTGGATATTATACAAAACCATATAGTTATACTAAATTAGAGTATACTGTTGATAAAAAAGAAGTAGAAAATAAAAATGAGAAAACTCAAGTTATGAAAGATTCAACTGCATATATGATTTCTGATATGCTTGTTGATACTGGACAATATGCATTAGGACGTTGGGCTAATATTAATGGTAAAACATATGCCGCTAAGACTGGCACATCAAACTATGACCAAAAAACTAAAAATGCTTTTGGACTTCCTGGAAGTGCGGTTAATGACCTTTGGGTAGTTGGATTCAATAATGAATATGCAATTGGTGTATGGTACGGATATGATAAAAATAGCAGCGAATATTATAACTTATTAAGTAGTGGGCAACACGAAAGATTATTCCAAGCAGTTGGTCGTGGAATGTTTACAGCCGATGGTGGCTTTACTAAACCAGGTAGTGTATCTGAAGTTGCGATTGAAATGGAATGTCCTACTCCAATGCTTCCTTCAGAATATACTCCAAGTGATTTAATTAAAACAGAATTATTTGTTAAAGGACATGAACCTAGTGAAACATCTCCAAGATTTGCTAAACTTTCTGATCCTTCAAGTGTTAAAGCATCTGCATCTGGTGGAACTGTAACTATTACTTGGAATGCAGTAAATGCTCCAGAAATTAATACTGATGCTTACTTAAAGAATTATTTCAAAGATACATTTAAAAATAGCGAATATTTAAATTCATTTGTAGCTGGTAGATTAAATTATATTAATACTACAATGGGTTCATATGGATATAATGTATATAAACAAGATGGTACATTCTTAGGATTTACTAATCAAACAACATATACAATAAATGCTACAAACGGAAATCAATCTTACATTGTAAAAACTGCTTACTCGAACTTTAGACAAACAGAATCTGCTGGTAAAAGTGTATCTGTTACAGTTAGTGGAGCAAACACTGATAAAGACAAAGAAAAAGATAAAGACAAAGATGATGATGATACTACCGAAGCTACTTGTCCTACAGGATATAAAATGAATGACGACGGCGATAAATGTATCAATATCAATTCTGATAACCAAACAATATCTCCAAATTGTAGTTTGGGATATACATTTGATAGTTCTACTAAAACTTGTAAAAAAAATTAGTATAATAAAAACTCGATAATTAATTTTATCGGGTTTTATTTTTATGTATTCATATAAATATACAAACTACGAACAAAAAGTCAAAATAAATTTTGACTACTGCCTACCTCACGGTAGGCTTTTTC
>CAMJTE010000058.1 GCA_946408655.1 uncultured Caryophanales bacterium
TTTTCCTTTTTTAGTTTTATAAGTAAAGTCTTTAATAAGTTCTAGTAGTTTAGGATTAGGTTTTAGTTCTTCAATAGTTTTAAATTCAAGCATAAAAAATGTCCTCCTTCCTAGAAAGAGAACATTATCTTTATATTTGGTAGAACAAGCCTTTCCAAGCCTGACTACGGACAAAATAAAAACTTACGAACTTTAATTAGTCCGTAAGTTGTCTTCAAATGGAGCGGGTGATGGGAATCGGACCCACGTTATTAGCTTGGAAGGCTAGAGTTCTACCATTGAACTACACCCGCAGAAAAACATAATTTCTGTTAACAAGTAAAATTATAAACTATTTTCTAGCCTTCGTCAAGCCTTTTATAAAACTTTTTAAGCTCAAACACAAATTTTTTAATAATTTTTTAATTTTTTTCGATTGATTATATTATTATTCATATTTTCAATAATATTATCCCCTATGTTATACCACTTAAGTTGCGATATAAATCTACACTTCTCGTATTTAGAATTATTATTTAAACATCTATTCAATGGTTGATAGAATAGATTAGAAAAATGAATGCCTGTTGAATAATCATCTTTATGGTGTAATAAAATATTATAAATATCCTTAGCCTTAATCCATATAAAATCATTAGGCACACCATAAATTAGCACATCAACCATATCACAAGAATTTCTACCTCTAAGAATAAATCTATCTATACATTTTCTCAAAAATGAATCGTTATTGATAAAACCATTAATCTCATCAATTTCACTTTGATGGGCCTTTTTATATTCAGATGCACTCATACGCACAGAACCAGTCCCATTAGTAGTACCATCTGCATAATGATACTTAAGAAAATTAATCGCCATATCTCTTGGCATATTATTACTAATTAGAAAATGTATGAACTCACTAATCGGTTCAGCATGCACAGAATTTCTAATCCCTTTCTTAATACTTACTCTCTTAATAACATTACCAATCTTAATTACAATATCATATTTCTGCAACCTCTTATTTTTATAGCAATTAACTACTCTACTATCATCAATATTCCCAAAATTATCATAAATAAACAATTGTAAATTAAAAGCAATATCTCTAATTCTTTTTTCATTTAAATTTAAAACAAACTCATCTTCATTTTCAAAACCATTTTTAAAACTATTAAAAGGCATCGTACCATCTCCTCTATAAATAATATACGACACCTTTTTTAAATTTCCTTTTTTTATTTACAATTTTCTACCAAAATATGTCATCTTCATCAAAATTATTGTAATCATCCATCTCGGATATCCAATCATCCATTCCCTCTTTAACAAATGAACAGAACTTTTTATACTCATTAGAATCAACATACCCTGCTTCACTCATACATTTATAAAACTTCTTAATACTAGCAGCAGTTGTTTTTAAATTAGATGAGGTAGACCATAGACACTTTCTAACATACCAATCTCCTAAAAACATGCCAATTTCAAACATACCATCTTCCATCTTAGTAACATCATAATAATTTAGAAACTCATTAATATATAAATCAACATTACTAACATGATTTCTTATAGTCTTATCACTTAACTTATTTTTCTTTAAATACGTCTCAAACTCATTTAAAAACTTATCATTTCTTTTTCTATATTCTTTTACATTAACTTCATAATCTTCCATAATACCTTATCCCTTTCTTACCTTTATTGTATCATCTTTTCCTAGTTTACAACAAGTATATTTGAATTATTATCAACTAAAACTACAATTATACAAAAATAAAACCCTTGATTTACAAGGGATAATTTCATAATGGCGGAGCAGGAGAGATTTGAACTCTCGCACCAGTTGCCCGGTCTACACCCTTAGCAGGGGCGCCTCTTCAGCCTCTTGAGTACTACTCCATCGCGCTACATATAGAATTATAGCACACTTCTACCTCAAAGACAATAATTTTTTCTAATTTTTTATGCCACCATTCTACTTTTTAATTTTTGTAATATCTTTTTTTCTTTCCTTGATACTTGTACTTGAGATATATTCATGATATTTGATATTTCTGTTTGTGTTAAATTATTCATATAACGATTCTCTATTAATTCTTTTTCCTTCTCATTTAATGTAAGTAAACTATCTTTAAGCATTATTAAATCATCAACATTTTCACTATATCCAATAATCTCCTGTAATGAAGATGTTGTATCATCATTAATATGTTCATCAATACTTCTAACTGGATTACTACTCATAATTGCTTCACTTACATAGTATTCTTCTACTCCCAGATAATCAGCTATTTCTTTAAAAGATGGAATCCTCATATACTTTTGTGTAAGCAACATATATGCTTTTTCTATTAATAAATTCATTTTACTAATACTTCTATTAATTTTAACGCTCCTATCAGCTCTTACTAATTTTCTCATCTCACCTAATATATAATTATATGCATATGTAGAAAACTTACATCCATAAGATGCATCATAATTATTATATGCATTAACAATTCCTAAATATCCTGCTTGATATAAATCCTCCTTGTTTTTATAGTTTTTAAAATACTGCGCAATAGAATATACTAATCTTTGGTTACCATAAATAGCTTCTTCAACAGTCATAAACATTATCCTTTCATCAAATTTAATGCACATAACTCACTACTTATTTCACTTATATATTTAAATACGTGATTACACTTAAGTATATTATCTACTTTTTCATTTCCTCCACATAAGAATACATTACCATCGTTCCTTTTAACTATTTCGTAATTATATAATAAAGTACTAACACCTTTATAATCAATACTATTTAATTCTTCTACATTAAACACAACGTGTCTAATACCCACTCTATTAACTAAATTAGTTACTTTATCATTTAACATACTAACTGTATCTTTAGTTAAATCACCACTCAGTCTTACAAATAATATTCCATTTCTAAATTCAGTTGTAACCTTCATCATATCACCCCTATAAATATCTCTATACTAATTTAGCACACCTCAAATTATTTTTATACACATTCGACAAAACTAGAATATTTTAGAAAAAAATAAAAGAAGTAATTACTCTTTACTTCTTAAATACCAATAATAATTTATTTCATCTATATTTTCATCACGAAACTCAGAAATAAATTCTTCTTTCAATCTAGATATTTCTTTATCTAGTTTTTTAATAGCCTTACTCAATTCATGAGAATCAATACTATTATTACTTAATAATTCATTTCTTTCTTTTAATAAATCATTAAGTCTAATTAATGTATAAGTCATTGAACGAGTCAAATTAAATTCAAGTTGATTAATATCTTCAATCATTTTACCCTCCGATACTGACTTACCTTCTTTTCTATAAACAATTTTATAATAACATTTACCTAAAGTCAATATTATTAATACATTAAACTACTCAGTTTTACCAATTTCTAGTGTATCACTACTATCAAAAAAACTTCTTACAGCTTTAACAATCTTCTTTGCCTCTTCAGGATTATTCTTAAGCCATTCCTTAGCATTCTCTTTACCTTGCCCTATTTTATCACCTTGATATGCATACCATGCACCACTCTTCTCAAGAATATTAGCCTGAACACCTAAATCAACTAATTCTCCATATTTAGAGATACCAGTCCCATACATAATATCTACACAACAAGTTTTAAAAGGTGGAGCCATCTTATTTTTAACAACCTTAATATTTGCCTTATTACCAATAATATCAGTACCTAACTTAATCTGTTCCCCTCTTCTAATTTCAAGTCTAACAGACGAATAAAATTTAAGCGCTCTACCACCTGGAGTAACCTCAGGATTACCAAACATCACTCCAACCTTTTCACGTAACTGATTAATGAATATAGCAACAGTATTAGTCTTATTAATAATACCCGATAATTTTCTTAAAGCTTGACTCATTAATCTAGCTTGTAAGCCAACATGAGAATCTCCCATTTCCCCCTCAATTTCTGCTTGTGGAACAAGTGCCGCAACTGAATCAATAACAATAATACTAATTGCCCCACTTCTAACTAAAGCCTCAGTTATTTCTAACGCTTGCTCCCCATTATCAGGTTGCGATAATAATAACTCATTAATATCTACACCCAACTTAGAAGCATAAACCGGATCTAAAGCGTGCTCCGCATCAATAAAAGCCGCCTTACCACCGCTTTTCTGAGCCTCTGCAATAGCATGAAGCGCAAAAGTAGTCTTACCACTAGACTCAGGTCCATATATCTCCACTATTCTCCCCTTTGGATATCCTCCTATACCTAAAGCCGTATCTAAAGTAATTGAGCCACTTGATATAACTTCAACCTTTTGGTGTGCATGTTCACCAAGTTTCATAACCGCACCTTTACCAAATTGCTTTTCAATATCCTTCATTACTTGCTCTAAAGTTTTGTCAGTCTCTTTTGACATATATACCCTCCTCGTTAATACACCCCAATTATAAACCATAGAAATACTAATGTCAACACTTTTTACGAACGTTTATTCGTTATATTCTGCACTCAATTTTATACACTATTTTAATTTCTGCACACAGTATATTAAATACAGTAAAACAATACATACTAAATAATAATAATTGGTAAATCTACTAATACAAATTATTACCAAAAAGAAGAAGCCATTTTACTTCTTCTTAAAGTCTTTCTTATATTCTTTTA
This sequence comes from uncultured Caryophanales bacterium, assembly GCA_946408655.1. Lineage (GTDB taxonomy): Bacteria > Bacillota_I > Bacilli_A > RF39 > UBA660 > RUG12438. The sequence continues at coordinate 4,667 of CAMJTE010000058.1, forward strand.
GTACTGGTTGTATTTGATTATTATTAAGCGCTTCAGTAATAGTTGGTAATAATAAATCATAATGAGCAATTAGTGAGTTTGGTTTATCTTTGTAGTTATCTTGACCAAATGGTACAAAGTAAATATTCTTATTATTATATAGTTTCATAATATTTTGCCCACTTAATCCTAATCCATCATTAGTTGAAATTGCGATTACTACTGGTTTTCTATTACGCATTGTTGCTTTAACTGCAAGATTAACGGGATTATCTGTAATACCATTTGCCATCTTACCTAAAAAATCCCCAGTTGCGGGCATTACTACCATTACATCCATTGGATTAGATGGTCCAAACTTTTCTGCTTCAACAATATTAGATGCAACTTTATGTCCACAAATACTTTCTATTTTCTCTATAAATTCATCTGCCTTACCAAATCTAGTATCATATTTAACAATATTTTCTGATACTATTGGGTAAATATCATAACCTACACTCTTTAGTGTTGCGATATGGACTAATACTTCTTTTAAAGTACAAAAAGATGATGTGATCGCAAAACCTACCTTCATAAATTCCTCCTAGAATTTTTTAAGCAGTACCTTTCCTGCTTTTAAAGGTGCATATTTACTTGGGATAGAAGAATATAAATCATACTTAAATCTATACTTATTTACATCTTTTTCATTAATTCCATAAGGATATGATGCAATATCTAAAAAGTATCCAGTAATTTTATTAAGTATATCTTCATCTATAATATTAAGTGGTACTGTATTAATAATTAAATCACTAGATATAAGATAGTATTCTAAATCTTTCTTATTACTTGTTGAAAAAGAATTAAAAACACACCCTACTTCGTCTTCTTTAACCCCAACTACTACTTTATAATCACTCACTAATCTATCATACAGTTTACTACCAATATTTCCATAACCTAATATACATATAATTACTTTATCAATATCCTTTATTCTATCCATAATACCATCCACAGTAATTAAAGTATTTTCTTTACATATGTATTCATCATCTAAAAAGCTTTCTACATTGCCTCTAAGTCCTTTTTTTAAACCTGTATATATAATTCCATTGTAATTATCAAATATACTACTATCTACTTTTACATTAGATGCATAACCATTTTTAATACCAGACATGGGTAGTACTACAATATCATACTCATTAATACTACTTAAACTACCAACACCTACATTATAATCATCATATCCTAAAGTACATACTTCATTCTTCATTTTTAAAGTATCAATTACTATTTTATATCGTGCATCATATCCTATAAATAATATCTTCATATCACACCTCACCATATTTTATTAATATTTATAAAATTGGTTCCTATTTATAATATTAATCATACAATATTTTAGGTGATATTATGTGTGCGATACTTGGTATTTTACAAAAAAAAGAATTTAATCAGGAATTATTTAAAGATATGTTAGAACTAATGAATAATAGAGGAAAAGATAATACTGGATATTATTTTTCTAATAATATTTATTTAGGACATAAAAGACTAGCTATAAGAGATTTAGATAATGGTAATCAACCAATGTTTTATAAAAATTATATAATTGTATATAACGGAGAAATATATAATACTGAAGAGTTAAAAGAAGATTTACTAGATAAAGGATATAATTTTACAACTACTTCTGATACAGAAGTAATATTAAAAGGATATGCAGAATATAAAGTTAAGATACTAGATAAGTTAGAAGGAATATTTGCCTTTGCAATATATAATAAAAGAAAAAAAGAACTGTTTATTGCAAGAGATAGATTTGGAGTAAAACCACTGTTCTACGCAAAGAAGAAAAATAGATTTATATTCTCATCTATGATCAAACCTATTTTAAAAAGTAAAATAGTAAAACCAATTCTTACTAAAAAAGAATTATCAGAAATACTCTCTTTAGGTCCTTCTAAAAGAAGTGGTAGTGGAATATTTAAAGATATTAATGAATTGAGGCCAGCACATTATCTTATCTATAAACATAACAAAGTTAAAATAAAAAGATATTGGCAATTAAAAAGTAAAAAGTGTACAGATACATTTGACGAAGCAAAACTAAAAGTATTTAAACTACTTACTGATTCTATCAAAAGACAGATGGTATCAGATATACCTATTGCAACCCTATTATCAGGAGGATTAGATTCTAGTTTAATTACGGCAATTACAGCTATTAATTCTAAAGATAAACTTACAACTTACTCAATAGATTATGAAGATAATAGTAAGTATTTTAAAAAAAATAGTTTTACTGTATCAGAAGATAAGCATTATATTGATGTAATGAGCAAGACGTTTAATACTAATCATCAGTATAAAACTATTACTCAAAAAGATGTTGTAAAGTTCCTTGAAGATACATTTTATTTAAGAGACTATCCAGGGATGACTGATATTGATTCTTCTCTTTATTGGTTTTCTAATGAAATAGCCAAGAATCATAAAGTAATTTTAAGTGGCGAATGTGCAGATGAAATATTTGGTGGATATCCTTGGTTTTACAGAAAAGAATTAGATAATTTATTCCCATGGATAAATAATATCGATTATAGACAAAAACTACTTAATCCGAATATAAAGATAAACTTAATCAAAACATTAAAAAAAGAATATAAAAGAATGATTAAAGAATTACCTAGAAAAGATAGAAAAGATAAGTATAAGAAACTATTCTATATTAACATGACTCATTTTATGACAACACTACTCGACAGAAAAGATAGAATGACAATGGGGGCAACTATTGAAGCTAGAGTTCCGTTTGCTGATACTAAATTAATAGAATATCTATGGAATCTTCCTTTTGATTATAAATATAAAGAAGGTAAAGAAAAATACTTACTTAGAGAGGCATTTAAAGATATTATTCCTGATGAAGTACTATATAGAAAGAAAAATCCCTATCCTAAAACACACCATCCTTATTTTTTAAATGAAGTAAAGAAATTATTAAAAGAAAGGCTAAAAAATGGTAATCTAGATAAAATATTTAATATAGATGAAATAAATAATCTACTAGAAGATAACAATGATTATGATATTCCATGGTTTGGTCAATTAATGACAAAACCACAACTAATTGCATATCTTTATCAATTTGATTTATGGATAGAAAAATATAATATCGAGATAAAACTATAAACTAATTAGTGTGGCATTGTCACACTTTTTAATTATATTAATTCATATTCTCTAGCAACTATTCTATCATCACTTCTATATCTTATTACAAATTTATTGTTTTCTTTAACTATAATTATGCCTATTGTCTTATTTTGATTAATATCCTTAACATGCTCATCTATATAATTCATATATACTTCTATCTGACCTATATGTTCTTTCTTTAATTCTGTTACCTTTAACTCTATTACAACATAACAATTATACTTTATATTATATAATAACATGTTGATGTAATTATACCGATTACCAATCTTAATTTTATACTCGCTCCTTATAAAAGAATAACCTTCACCTAGTTCTATTAAAAAATCTTCTATATTTTCTAGTATTAGTTTTTGTAACATACGTTCTGATATATCTTCAGTATCATAACTATTTTTGACAAGTATTGGATCTTTTATTGTATTAACTAATTGAACATTTTCTTTATTTATTATCTTATTTCTAGTTTCTTCATCGAGCCTCTCATATTCTTTATTTTTTATTCTTTCCCTAAGTTCATTTCTACTTAAATTATACTTTTCACATACATAAATATAATACTTAATTTTGTTAATATCTTTAAAAGGCAACAACTCAACATAATGGCTATAACTCAATTTGGTCGCCAATGGAGACCATTTTTGATTATCAAACAATATATATAATTGTCTAATTCTTCGCAATGTTCTTTCATTATATTGTTTATCAACTTCGAATATTAATCTTTTAGAGTAATCTTTAATAATACCTTC
>CAMJTE010000059.1 GCA_946408655.1 uncultured Caryophanales bacterium
CTATTAATTTTGAAATTTTAATTAATTTTAGGCTAATATAAGTTGCTTATTAACAATTTAAAATATAATCCTAACTTTTCATTAGTCATATTATATATAGTATTATAATGCCCTTCTTTAAAATTATAATTTTCTTGTATAATCTTTCGTGCAATAAAAATATCTTTTTCTATATCCATAAAACACCTAAAATCTAAATTGTTTTTTTACTTTAACTTTTATATCATTATTAATTATCTCAGATACTATATCTCCTATCAAAATATAATCATCTTCTTCTGCATTTAAATACTCATCTCTTCTTCTCATTATAACTTTTCTCTCTTCATTCATCTTAAACATTTTTTCTCTTGTATATAATTTTGAAATCCTTTGTAATTCAAGAACTTTAGATGGATTTAGTTTTCCAGAATAACGTTCTTCATATTCATCTAATTCATCTTCTTTACTTTTTTTTAGTTATAACTTTATTATTACCGTTATTTCCTATCTCATATTCATGTTCATCAAAACATTCTTCTAAAAATAAGCCTTCAGTCGCTCTTTCACGTTCATCAATCGCTTCCATGGCTTCATCGATTATTTTACCTCTTTCTCTAAGCATTTTAAACATGTATTCTCTTGTATATCTTTCTCCTACTTTTTGTAACGCTATAATTTCTTCTTTATTCATGCTCTCCTCCATACTTCTTTAAGTAATCATTATAATTTGATTTAAAATCAATAACTTTACCATCATCATTAATCTTGATAATTCTATTACAAACAGTATCTATTAATTCTCTATCAAATGTAGATATAATTACTACGCCTTTAAAACTAGTTAATGCTTTATTGAGCGATGTAATAGATTCTATATCTAAATGATTTGTAGGTTCATCTAATAATAAAATATTACTCTTTTCAAGCATCATTTTAGATAACATAAGCCTTACTTTCTCCCCACCACTTAGAACACCTACATTCTTTAATGATTCTTCACCACTAAATAGCATTCTACCTAAAAAGCCTCTAATAAATGCTTCATCTGTATTTTCTGAATACTGTTCTAACCATTTAACCATACTTATCTTTTTATTAAAATACCTAGAGGTATCTTTTGGATAATAACTCATACTTACCGTATTACCATATATTATCGATTCATTATGATTATAAATTAATTCTAATAAAGCAGTTTTAGCTTGTTCATTATTACCTATTAAAGCAATCTTATCTGTATTATCAATAGTTAATTTTAAATTCTTAATTAATATTTTACCTTCTACTTCATAATTTAGTTTATTAATTCTAATAACATCTTTACCAAGAAATCTCTCTGGAGTAAACTCGATAAAAGGATATCTTCTTGATGATGGTTTTATCTCATCTAACTGTATTTTTTCTAATGCTTTTTTTCTACTAGTTGCTTGTTTTGATTTTGATGCATTAGCAGAAAATCTTCTTATAAAATCTTCTAACTCTTTAATCTTATCTTCTTTTTTCTTATTAGAGTCTTTCATCTGTTTTTGAATTAACTCTGATGATTCTCGCCAAAAATCATAATTACCAACAAATTTAGTCACTTTCTCATAATCTATATCTACCATGTGTGTACAAACTTTATTTAAGAAATGCCTATCGTGTGATATTACAATTACAGTATTTTTAAAATCAAGTAAAAATTCTTCTAACCATGTTTTAGACTCTAAATCAAGACCATTAGTAGGTTCATCAAGAAGTAATATATCAGGATTACCAAATAAGCTTCTAGCAAGCATTACTTTAACTTTTTCTGCTTCTTTTAAATCTTTCATATATAATTCGTGTTTAGATATATCAATACCAAGACCAGATAATAAAATTGCCGCATCAGCTTCGGCTTGCCATCCATTTTTCTTTAAAAATAAGTCTTCTAAAAATCCTGCTCTAATACCATCTTCCTCTGTAAAATCTTCTTTTAAATATATAGCATCTTTTTCTTTTTTTATATCATATAACTCTTTATCACCTGCAATAACTGTTTCAATAACATTATAACTATCATAAGCATTATGATCTTGTACTAAATAGCTGATTCTATCATGTTTACCTTTAATAATATTCCCACTAGTTGGTTCAATATCTCCATTTAATATTTTCAAAAATGTAGATTTTCCCGCACCGTTTGCGCCTATTACACCATAACAGTTATCATTATCAAACTTTATATTTACATTTTTAAATAAGACTTTATCTCTAAATCTTAAACCTATATTTTCACATTGTAACACTATTTCACCTACTTTATATTCTCAACATCAACATGTAAATTTATATCTTCTTCTGTTGGAAGCTTTTCTAAAATATCTACTGGTATATACTTATTAAGTTCAAATGATGATACACCAACCGGAACATTTATCGTATCAAGTGACCACTCAACAGACAATCTATCTTTCTCTTTACATAATAAAAGTCCTATTGTAGGATTATCCAAATCTTTTTTTAGTATTTCATCAACAGCTTTAACATAGAAACTAATTTGTCCAATATATTCAGGTTTAAATGATGTCGCTTTAAGCTCAACAACTATATAACATCTTAAATCCAAATGATAATAAAGTAAATCTATGTAATAATCATTATTATCTGTACTAATTTTATATTGATTACCAACAAATGAAAAACCTTTTCCTAGTTCTAATAAAACATCCTTTATTCGTCTTATCATTGCATCTTCTAATTCTCTTTCTTTGTATTCAGTTTTAAGTGATATAAAATCAAAGACATATGGATCTTTTATAATATTATTAACTAAATCACTATTATATTCCTGTAATGAGGCATCAAAATTATTTACACTATTTCCTGCTCTTAAATGATAATTTGACTCTATCTGCAAGACGAGCATATCTTTACTCCAACCATTTCTGATAGTAGCATCAATATATATTTTTCTAATTTTTTTATCTTTAATCTTCGTAATCAAAGCAATATTATGTCTCCATGGAACTTTTGCAACGCTGCGTTGCAAAAGTTCATCATCTTTATATTCTAAATAAAATTTCTTCATATAATTTAAGTTTCTTTCAGAAAAGCCACTAAGCTTCGGAAAACTAATTTTTAATTCACGAAATACTTCTGAAACGAATTTATTACCATATTTATAATTATCATTTATTATTTTACCCAAATTAAAGTATAAATTAATTAGATTTTCATTCATACTTATCGCAGTTTTTATTTGTGTACTTTTTACTTCATTTTTAATTCTAACAATTACATTTTTAAACTCTTCTTCCAGCATAATAAACCATCCTCATATAAAGAAATATATTAACCAATAATATCACATTGCAGAACTATACTTAGTCTTTCTTTTTTATCTTATACTTAAACTCGGAATTTCTCCTCTTCATACACTCTATTTTATCATAAAAATCAGCAGGTATATCTACTAAATTAGGAAAACTAATCCTTTTTATACAATTATTACCTTTCAAAAAACCTATTCCAGTATTCTTTAAACTCTCCATAAATATATATTCCATAATATAGTTATTAGCAAAGAAATAATCTCCTACTTCTTCTACGTTAGGTAAAACAAGAATTTTAAGCTTTATACTATTCTTACAAAAATCATCTCCTAAAAGTTTTAATAAAGGAGCATTAAGGTATTCTAGATTATAACCAAGCGCTACAAACTTATTAGCAATTTTTATTACATTTTCTAAATTGATTGATTTAACACTTGAACATTTATATAAAAAACAATCACCGATATCTTTTACCTTTTTTAGACTAATATGTTGAATACTTTTGTTATTTTTAAGGCAATTATCACCTATATTAGTAACATTATCAACTTCAACTTTTTTAAGAGCCCTGTTATATCTTAAAAAGTTATTTTTAATATTAAGTAAATTAGGATTAGTATAACCAATAATGTTATTATACTTATCTATTTCTATATAGATAGGTTCTAAACCTTCTCTAATGAGTTCAAGAACCTTAGCACCATTATTTTTTTTCTTTATATTTATTTTATTGATACATTTTAAATCATCAGCAAATGAATCATCACATTCAATAGGATTTTTAACGCCCTTATCTTTATTTTGCAAACTAACGATAAACTGATCAATTAGTATATACTTTTCTTTATCAACATAATCTTTAATTACTTCACCATTTTTGATAATAATATTATCTGGGCAATAATAAATACCATTAATCTCTAAATTATATTTATAATACTTCCCATCGTTTGCTTTTACATAACCAATATCAAAATCACTATACTCACTTTGATTAATATTTAAACCATAAGCTTTTTCAAAACTATCAGTTAAACCAGGAATTATATTATCTAAATTATTGTTAAATGTTGCATCAGCATTATCTACTGTATGATTATATCTATTCTTAATTGATAGTGTATTAACCTTACCTCTAGTAAATTGAATACTAATAACAGATTTACCATACTCATCTTCTCTTTTTGGATCTTCAAAATGTTCTCTAATAATTTCATCAACATTCTTCTTTACGGCAAAGAACACATAATTACTTTCTAAACGTTTATCTTTAAAAGTACATAATTTTTCATCCTTACTATAGTACTTTTTAAATTGCATAATATCTTCATTATTTCTACACTCTACTAAAGTATACCCTGCATCATTCATTAACTCAAAGGGTGTTTTATTAGTAAATATCTTTTTATATTCATCATCATATAAATAATAAATAAAGTATTTAAATTCTTCTTTCAAATCTTTATTAACAATATCATCATAAAGATATTTAGGATGACCAAACATAGAATCTAACATCGAAATTAATCTATTTGGTTCATTTAATATGGTAGGGAATAAATCTCTACATAAATGCATCATTCTCTCTCCATATCTTTTCTTAATTTTTTTTAATTCTTCACTCATCAATTATCCCCCAATAAAAGCGTTTTTCAAATATTCTATCATATATAAAACTTACAATCAATCATAAATATAATCCTCACAATATATAGTAGTTTATAATTATTTCAACAATAATATAAATCATTTTCTATTCATCACTGTTTAAAAAATTCATAACTAAATCAATTAATATTTCTTTTTCTTTGGGATTAGACTCGGCAATAAGAAGTGTTAGTGCGACCAATGTATTATTATCAATAACTTGTCCATTTTCAGTATATAGAATATGATAAAATTCAAGAAAATATATAAATAAAGTTTCCGCTATACGTTTATTTCCGTCAATAAAGTTATGATTCTTTATAACTAAATACAAGAAATTTGCAGCTTTTTCTTCTATAGTCAAATATAAATCATTACCATCATATGATTGATAAATCGCACCTATAATTGCTTTTAGTCCTTCATTTCTCTCTAAAGCAAATAAATCACTATCGCTATTAAACTTAAGTTTACCTACAATATCCATACAATCATTATATGTGATTCTTTTACTATCTACTCTTCCTTTAGGTTTAACTAGACTTTTATGATCATAATCATCAAGTAAATTTAATGCATTAGAATAATTATTAATAACTTTTATTATTTCTTTGGCATCACTACCACTTAAGTCTTCATCAATTCTACCAGCAATATCAATAAGTTTAATAGTTTTCTCTAAATACTCTAGCCTCTTCTTATTAACAGCATATCCTTTTAAAAGATAATCTTTTAAAACCTTATTAGCCCAACGTCTAAAAATAACACCATTTTGAGATTTTACTCAATGACCAATACTAATTATCATATCTAAATTATAATAATCAATCATATGAGTTTGTGTTATTACTTTAATTGCTCCATGTTCAGTGGTATTCTCAAATTTTGCAACAACCACTTCACCATCTAATTCTTCCTGTAATGCATTATTAATATGCTTTCTAATAGTCTTGTAATCTCTGTCAAATAGTTTAGCCATTTGTTCAGTATTAAGCCATACTGTCTCATCTTTCATGTTAACTTCAAGTTTAATACCTTGATCTTCAAATAAAATAATTTCATTTTTCATAACCAACAACACCCTTCATAATAAACTACACTTATCAATGTTTATCATAATAAAAAAATTTTAGAATAAATATTCTCACAAATTACCAAAAATGTAATTCAAACATATAACCAACATTGTTCGTCCATATACATTATATGACGCACATATTTTCGTATTAAGTTTTTTTTTGATATATTTCATAATATTTTTGAATAATATTTTATTGATGAAATATATAAGAAAACTAATACCAATAATTATATTAATACTATTCCTAATATCCATGATAATATTTTCTGATGTTGTAATTAAAAGTGTATCTTTTGCCGTAGATATATGTATAAATAATCTATTCCCATCGATGTTACCATTCTTAATACTATCATCTATACTTTCTAATTATGGATTTGTAGAACTTGCATCTAATATCTTAAGTCCTATAATGCGTAATATATTTCATCTAAATAGTAATTGTGCTTATGTACTTATATTAAGTCTTCTTTCAGGCTCTCCTGCAAATAGTAAATATATTAAAGAATTATTAGATAGTAATAAGATAACCATTAGTGATGCTAATCAAATATTACTATTCTCACACTTTGTTAATCCCATATTTATAATAGGTACTATAGGCACTATCTTTTTAGGTAATAAAACATATGGCTTTATTATTCTTATTAGTCACTATCTAGCAAATTTAATAATAGGTATAATGCTTAGAAAAAAAGAAATACCAAAGAATAATACTTACAATAACAACTTTTTTAATATAAAATCAAAAGGATTTATAACTACATTAAAAAGTGCCATTAAAGATACAATTGATACTCTACTTGTAGTATTTGGAACAATTACATCTACTTTAGTTTTTTCATCTATAATTAATACTTATTTTAACTTTAATCCAATACTAAATGGAATCCTTGAAGTAACTAGCGGATTAAAATATATAAGTATAGAATCAACTACAATGTTTACAAAAATAATACTATCTACTTTCTTTATATCATTTGGTGGACTAAGCATTCATGCCCAAGTAATGAGTATATTAGATAATAAAAATATAAGATACTTACCTTATTTAGAAGCAAGACTACTTCAAGGATTAATATCTAGTATTATTGTTTATTTTCTTTATATGATAGTAGTAAAACTTGGTATAGTTTAATATAACTAATTCTAAATAAATATCTTTTATAAACTTATCAAGAATATTTTAACAACTACTTCATTTAACATTTATTATCCTCCATTTCATTAAAGTTCTTATCCAAACTATTTATTCTATCTATCAGCAACTTACATATCTCAGCATCACTAACAAGGTTGATAGAAAAAGTTCTATAACCTATTCTATTAATACTTGAACCACAATGATAGATAATACTATTATCAAGGATAAAATATCTATCATGAAAAGTATTATCATAAACGATTTTTAGATTACTATACTGTTTATTATATTTACTTATATCTTGTTTAGTTAATAGATTATTAGGTTTAGGAATAATGGTTACACTAACATCTAATCTTTTTATAATATCTAATATTGTATTATCTGCATAAGCATCAATTATAACTATACTTTCATTCGCACTTTTTAATATATCAAGTATTTTAGAATATGCATCAAATATTTGACCATTGAAATATATCTCAGTAACCCTCTTCTTTTCTTCAAGCTTATCAAACGATTCCTGGAGTAATTTTATTTCATATTCATGCTCCATAACCATATTATTAATATATTTTTGTTCAAGTAAATTAGATGACATATATTTTTTCATAAATACAAATGCATCCATTATTCTGATACTTACTTCTGTTGCAACTTTAGTTTTTAGTATAGTTGCCAACATTGCAACACCTTGTTCTGTAAAAACTTGAGGCAAATATTTTCTATACCTACCTCTACCAGAACTATTATTTTCTAAGGTCAAATTTTTTGACCTTAGAAAATGCCATTCTGATTCATTCAAAACCCAACTAAATCTTTCAGGAAATTTTGCTAAATTGTTCTTAACAGCCTGATTTATTTCCTTAGTACCATTTTTGCATTCATATAAACGGGCAATATCACTATCAATCATTACATACTTTCCTCTAATTTCATATATCATATCTTCTATTTTTTTTATTATCATTAACAACTACTTCATTTAACATTTTTCACCCTCAATTTCATCATTAATAATTAAATATTTCACTTTCCATAAAGAAAACAAAGCAAGTAAAACACTTATACCAAATATCTCATATTAAATCAAACATACAAGATATCATTATTTATACACCAAAAATACTCAGTAATTTAATTACTGAGCGTAAGGGATTTTTCAAAAATAAAAGTCACAATTTTAGATTTGAAATTTGACAAAAT
>CAMJTE010000060.1 GCA_946408655.1 uncultured Caryophanales bacterium
TGTCACAAATAATTATACTATGTCGATTTTTCCTAGTCGGATGATTTTATCCTGTGAAATTGATAGATTAAAACATAGACAAAATAAATCTAAGATTAAAGCAAGTTCGATTTATACTAAATAATATTAAAAAAATTCAATTTATGCTTTTTAGATAAACCGTTATATGGTTATATGTAGAATTTAAAATTTTACTTGTAGTATTTTATATTTTGTATAAAAATATATATAAATACTTATAAACTGTATGTTTGCGTATTATTTTAAAGTGTGTTATAAAACTATTGAGCTTCCAAAAAGTATAGTAATTTCTTACGATATTTAATTTATTATTATTTTTTCTTATTCAAATCTTACTCCTAGTAACTATATATAAGCGTTATTTATAATATTTATGTTTATTTTTATATATTTTTTTGGAAGTTCTAAATATTATAGTTGACAATCCCTTAAAAAATGTATTAGAATATAGTTGTGCGTGAGTAGGGGGAACAAAATGAATTCTAAAATTAGTAATTTAAAAATTTATAGTTCTGTTGATAATCCTGAAGTTTTAAAGTCGACTATTTTTTCAGGGGAATTAACAGGGTATCCAAGTATTGATAGGCCATGGCTTAAATATTATCCAATGGATTTAGTTATTAAGGATTTGCCTAAGTGTAGTATATACAGATACATATATGATAATAATAAAAATTATTCTTATCGTACTGCGCTTAATTATTTTGGTAATAAGATAACTTATGATGAAATGTTCAAGAATATTGATAAGACTGCAGCTTCGCTCGTAAGTATTGGTGTTAAAAAGGGTGATATTGTTACAATAAGTGCGCCTACATTACCTGAAACAATATATCTATTTTATGCACTAGCTAAGATTGGTGCGGTATCTAATATGATTGATCCAAGAAAAAGTCCTGAAGAGATTGCTGAATATGTTAATTTAGTTGGTTCAAAAAAATTTTTTGCAGTGGATGTAGTTGCAGATAAGTTAGTTAATTTAAAAAAACAAACTAATGTTGAAGATATAGTGTTATTTTCGCCAAGCAATTCACTTCCTAATTATTTAAAATATCCATTTAAATTAAAGAATGCTTTATCTTCATTGACTAAAAAAAGAGAAATTAAATTTGAAGATTATATTGATTTTTCTCAATTTATTGAAAGAGGGAAAGAATATATAAATGATGATTTAGAAGCAGAATATGAGCAAGAAAAACCGGTAGTTATTGTATACACTGGTGGTACTACAGGTAGAAGTAAAGGTGTGGTGCTTACTAACGATAATATTAATGCTGCATCATTTCAATGTGAAAATTGCGGATTTGATTTTCAACGTCAGCACAAATGGTTAAATGTCATGCCACCTTTTATTGCTTATGGAGTAGGAAATGGATTACATCTTCCGTTAGCATGTGGTATGGAAGTCACTTTGATTCCAAAATTTAATCCAAATGAATTTGATAAAATACTTCATAAGGCTCGTCCAAATCATATGACTGGAGTTCCAACACATTACGATTCGTTATTATCTAGTAAAATATTAAAGAATGAAAACTTAAATTATGTTTTCTCAGCAATCGTAGGTGGAGATAAGTTAGATGTTAATAGTGAAGTAAGAATTAATGAGTATTTTAATGCACATGACTGTAATTATAAAATATCTAAAGGTTACGGACTTACTGAAGCATGTGCAGCTGTATGTGTTACTTCTAATAGTGAGTGTAATAAAGTTGGATCAGTAGGTATTCCATTTTCTCATACTATAATGGCAATATTTGATCCATCTGATATAAATAAGGAATTAAAGTATGGAGAAGTTGGAGAAGTATGTATTACAGGCCCTAATACAATGTTGGGATATTACAATAATGAGGCTGAAACAAAACATATGTTAAGGCAACATGCTGATGGCAAGGTATGGGTTCATTCAGGAGATGTTGGATATATCGATCAAGATGGATGTGTTTATGTAATTGATAGAATAAAAAATGTAATTATTAGACATGATGGCTTTAAAGTATATCCAATTCAAATTACTGAAGTTGTTATGAAACATCCAAATGTATTTGCAAGTACAGTTATAGGTGTAAGAGATAATAATTATTCTCAAGGAGAATTTCCTAAATTGTATGTTGTTTTGAAAGATGATAGACAGAAGGAAAAGACACTTCAAGAATTAAATCAATTATGTGGTGATAATCTAGCAGAATATCTAATTCCTTCTGAAATTGAAGTAATTAAAGAGCTTCCAAAAACAGCAATTGGTAAGATAGATTTTATGAAATTAAAAGAGAAAGAAGAAGCTAAAGTTAAAAGATTAACTAAAAATCCAGAAATTTAAAAAAATTTTGGATTTTTTTTGCTGTAAATGACATTTTACGCGGTTTTCAGCGCTTTTTTAGACACTTTTATAGTTGTATGATTTACATCTTGAATTATCCATGGTATAATTTCATTGAGGATAGGTGATATAATGATTATAGGATTATCCATAATACTTACTACTTTGTTATACTTAATTCTGGTTGCTATTGTTTATTTTTCAAAGCCTAGAATAAAAAATGTTGAAAATAATGTATATAGTTATTTATTAATAATAAGTATATTCAACTTAATATTAGAGGTTTGTTGTTGTTTTTTTGTTGCGCATCGGGATTCATATTCTTTAATTAATGAAATAGTTAATAGAGTGTTTTTATTAGGTGTACTAAGTTGGTTAATAATATTTACTCTTTATATGGTTTATATATCATTTTTTAAGGGAAAAACTTTTTATCAAGAACATAAAAAAGAGTGTATTGGATTATGTTTCTTAACCTTTTTCGGATTACTTGAGTTTATTTTAGTAAGACCACTATACTATTTTAGTAATAGTACATATACATATTCTTATGGTCCAGCAACTGATTCATTATTTATAATGGGAATATTAAGTATAATTATTGATTTAATTTGTCTTATTAAAAATTATAAAAAGATTAAGCAAAAAGAGAATTATCCATTAATTATTTTGATTTTAGTAATGATAATTATCGCTATTTTAAGAGAAATTAACCCTGGTATTATTGTTATTAATTCTTCATTTAGTCTTATAACAATAATTATGTATTTTACTATTGAGAACCCTGATATAAAAATAATTGGGGAATTGAATAAGAATAAGCATATATTAGAAAAAAACAACGAAGAAAGATCAAACTTTTTATTTAGAATGACGCAAGAAGTAAGAAAGCCAATTAGCAATATTGAATCACTTGCTAATATGATTGATACAGAAAATGAATATGTTAAGCTTGAGGATGTTATTAATGCAATTAAATCAAATACAAGACATATATCATATATCGTAAATAATGTGCTAGATTTATCAGAAGTTGATACAAGAAAAATAAAGATGCAAGATTCTAAATATAATGCAAAAAGATTATTTGATGAAATTAACTTGTTTATTAAGGAAAAAGTTAATTTAAATGTTACTTATAATTCGTCTATTAGTAGTGAACTTCCTATTTATCTATATGGAGATTATATTAAAATGAAACAAGCTATTATGTCGATTCTTATCAATTCAGCAAAAAATACCAAAAAAGGTTTTATTGATTTAAATGTTAATGTAATGAATAAGTATGATATGTGTAGATTAATTATTACAGTTGAGGATTCTGGATGTGGAATGAACATTCAAAAAATCAATGATATTTTAACACTAGATAAACCACTTGATGATAATGATTATAAAAAACTTGATACAATGGATGTTGATCTTAATATTACTAAGAAGATTATTAATATTATTGGTGGAACTATGATGATAAAAAGCGAAGTCGGTAAAGGTTCTGAATTTATTGCTGTAATTGACCAAAAAATTGCATCAGATAAAAATGATATTTTTAAGACTAAATATGATTATGATAAAAAGAGAGTTCTTATTGTTGATGATAATTTAGATATTTTAACCAAAGAAAAAGAAATATTTAAAAATAATAATATTGATGTTGTAGGAACTATGTACGGGCTTGATGCGGTAAATAGAATTCGTAACGGTGAAGAATTTGACTATATTATTCTTGATGATGATACCGTTAAAGGTAGTGCGAAGAGTACTTTAGATGATTTAAAAAGTATAGATGAATTTAATACACCAGTAGTTGTAATGCTTGAAAAGAATAAAGAAATGATTAAAGATAAGTATAAAGATATTGGATTCAGTGATTACATATTAAAAGATAATATTGAAGTGAGTATTAATAATTTTATAAAAAGAATGAAATAGCTAAAATTTTTTTCAGCTATTTTTCATTTACAAAGGTATTTTGAAAATGCTATAATTAGTATGTTGAAAGATGGTGATATTATGGTTTATTTAGATTATAGTGCGACAACTAAAGTTAGTGATGAGGTAATGGATAGTTTTATAAAAGCATCTAAGTATTTCGGGAATCCTAATTCCTTGCACAAATTAGGGCTTGATGCCAAAAATTTAATAGATGCATCTACTAGTCAGATAGCAAAATTACTTAATGTTAATGCTGATGAGGTTATTTATACAAGTGGAGCTAGTGAGTCTAATAATACCGCAATCATAGGTACATGTATGGCTCATCCAAATAAGAAGCATATTATAACTACACCTTTTGAACATTCATCAATATATGGACCGATTAATTATTTAGTTGATTTAGGTTATAAAGTTGATTATGTTAAGATTGATAATGAAGGTTTAGTCGATATAGAAAATTTAAAAAGTTTAATTACTGATGATACAATATTAGTAAGTATTGGTTGTGTAAATAGTGAGATAGGTGTTAGACAACCTGTAGAAGAAATAGGTGAGTTTTTAAAAGAATATAAGTATTTATATTTTCATTCTGATTTAACACAAGCTATAGGTAAAGTCAAAGTAGATTTAAAAAATATAGATTTAGCTAGTTTTTCAGGACATAAAATATTTGGATTTATTGGTAGTGGATGTTTAATAAAGAAAAAAAATGTTTCTATTACACCTTTAATTCATGGCGGTAAAAGTACTACAAGTTTTAGAAGTGGTACTCCTGCTACTGAACTTATTGTATCTTTATCTAAGGCGTTAAGACTTGCTTTAGAAGACTTAGATAAAAAGTGTGACTATGTAAGTGAGTTAAATAAATATTTAAAAGATAAGCTTGCTAAATATGATGGAGTATATATTAATAGTAATGATAAATGTATACCAAATATTCTTAATTTAAGTGTAGTAGGTATTAAACCAGAAGTTATGCAACATGCTTTAGAAGAATATGAAATATATATATCAACACAATCAGCATGTTCGGTATCAAGTGTATCTAAGGCGGTAATGAGTCTAACTAATTCTAAAGAAAAAGCATCAAGTAGTATTAGGATAAGTTTGTCATATATTACTACTAAAGAAGAGTTAGAATACTTTGTTAAATGCTTTGATGAATGCTATAAAAAGTTAAAGGAGTTAGCAAGGTGAAAATAATTAGAATTAGTGCGGTATGGTGTAGTAGTTGTATACTTATGAAAAGTAGATTTAATGAGATTGCTAAAGATATGAATATTGATATAGTTGATTTAGATTATGATCTAGATTATGAAGAGGTTGAAAAGTATAATATAAGTGATGTTTTACCTGTATATATTAAGGGAGATAAAAGATTACAAGGAGAACACACTAAAGAAGAAATTAGAAAGTTTTTGAGTGATTAACGTGAAGAAGTTTATATATAGTTTAGTGATTGTTTTTACGATGTTTTTAAGTATTAGTTATATAAGTGCGAAAAATGTAAATTTATATTTATTTCATAGTTCAACATGCCCTCATTGTAAAGAAGAAAGGGCATATTTAAAAAAATTACAAAAAAAATATGATTATTTGAAAGTTAAAGAATATGAAGTCCATGATAGCATGAGTGTAACAGAACAAGTAAGAGATGGATTTGGTATTAAAGAAAGCTATGTGCCTATTACTATCATTGGAAGTGATTATATAATTGGCTTTAGTAGTGTTACTAAAGATGATATAGAAAACTTAATAAAAGAATATAAAGATAGTGATTACTGTGATGTAGTTAATGCTATTATAAAAGGTAAAGATATAAAAAAATGTAAGAATATTAATAAGAATATTTCATCTAAATCGACAATTAAGAATATTCCGATAATAGGTAAAGTAGATGTAAAAAAAGCATCTCTTCCTATTATTTCAATTGTAATAGGTTTAGTTGACGGGTTTAATCCATGCGCGATGTGGGTATTACTTTTCTTAATTACTATGCTTATAAATATGAAAAATAGAAGACGCATGTGGATATTAGGTTTTACATTTATTTTATCATCTGCACTCGTTTATTTAATGTTTATGTTAGCATACCTACATGTTGCATCAGCATTAATTCAAACCTGGTTTAAATACATAATCGCAATAGTAGCTTTAGTTGGTGGAATAATCAATCTAAAAGCATATTATAAAGATAGAAAAAAAGATGTAGGTTGTAGTGTAACAGATGCTAAAAAAAGAAGAAAGATAGTTGATAAGATAAAGAAAATACTATCTGAGAAAAGTTTTATTTTTGCTCTAGTAGGTATTATTTTTCTTGCCTTCTCAGTAAACTTAATTGAACTTGCATGTTCTGCAGGACTTCCTGTAATGTTTACTAATATAATTGCGATGAATAAGGTTAGCGGTATTGAAACTGCACTATATTTCTTCTTATATTTATTATTCTTTATGATAGATGATATTATAGTATTTACGATTGCTATGATTACTTTTAAAGTAACTGGTATATCTAATAAGTATAGTAAGTATTCCCATCTTGTAGGTGGTATAATAATGGTAATTATTGGATTACTTATGGCATTTAAAACAGAATGGTTAATGTTTAATTTTTAGAAATTCTTATCTATCTGGTTATACACAAATTAATAGAATATTGGAATATTGTAAGGAGCCTAAGTCTGCTAAAGAAATTAGAGATTATATTGGCATTAGTTCGAAAATATATTTTGCTTCAAATATAATTAAATTATTGCTTGAAAAAGGATGATACGAGATACAAGTATGTAGGATATCTGAATAAGCACGTTAATTGTCATAATAAAGAAATACGTGATGAATTAGATAATGAGATGTTAAGTATTATTCTATACAAAAAAATTATTAATCAATGGTTAGAATATGTTTTAAAATAAAATAATGAGTAGTTAAAGGAGTTGATTTAATTGACTAATAATTTAATTGTTCGTAGTAGCAGTGCAGAGTTTTTGATATTCGAAAGACAAAAGGGAGAAAAAGGAATTGAGGTAAGATTTGAGAACGGAGATTTATGGTTAACTCAAAAAGCAATTGCAAATTTATTTAATACTAGCAAACAAGATGTTAGTTATCATTTAAAAAATATATTTAGTACTCTTGAATTAGAGGAGAATTCAGTTGTCAAAAAATATTTGACAACTGCTAGTGATAATAAGAAATATAATACAAAATACTACAATCTTGATGCGGTTATTTCTGTGGGCTTTAGAGTGAATTCAGATAGGGCAATTCAATTTAGAAGATGGAGTATAAATATTCTTAAAGAATTTTCTAAAAAGGGTTATATAATTGACAAAAAAAGAATGGAAAATGGCATTTTTTTTGATGAAGATTATTTTGAGTCTTTACTTGCTGAGATAAGGGAAATAAGACTTTCAGAAAGAAGATTTTATCAGAAAATAACAGATATATATGCAACAAGTATTGATTATGATAGAAAATCTCCAATTACAATTAAGTTTTTTAAACAAGTGCAGAATAAGATGCATTATGCTATTTCTCATAATACAGCAGCAGAAATAATATATAATCGTGCTGATTCTGAAAAAAATAATATGGGACTTACATCTTGGAAGAATTCTCCTAATGGAAAAATTTTAGAAACAGATGTTGTAATTGCTAAGAACTATTTATCAAAAGAGGAAATTGAGGGATTAGAATTAATTGTCTCATCATTTTTAGATTTATCTGAATCAAGAGCTAAAAGAAATATTCCTATGACGATGGAAGATTGGAGTAATTTATTAGATAAATATTTGTTATTAGATAATAGAGATTTATTAAAAAATGCTGGTACAATATCACAAGAGATTGCAAGAGACAAAGCATTAACAGAATTTGAGAAGTATAGAGTAAAGCAAGATAAAATATATAAATCAGATTT
>CAMJTE010000061.1 GCA_946408655.1 uncultured Caryophanales bacterium
CACTTTCTATGATTCCAGCATATCTGAACAATACCATTCTATCATATTTTTAGTTCCCGAACAAGTCTAATAAAAATATGTAATTTTATTAATGTTAATCCATACAAAGTGTTGGTTTTATTAGTGTTTAAGTCACAAAACTGTAACTTTAAATTTTGCGAATTGAAGAATAGTAACGAAAGGTACTTGAAATAATATGCTTTATATGATATTATAGCAATAGATTATGTATAGGAGGGTTATAATGTATAAAAAATCAGATATTGTACGCGTTATTGAGTCAAAAATTTTGAAGAATGATGCATTAGAGAGAAAATTTAAACATATTGAAGTGAAGGTTGCTTATGCACAAAGTATATTTGAAGCACGTAGGATAAAAATAGATACTGCTTATGGATATTATAAAAAAGAGCTTGATAAATTATTAAAGTTTAAAAGCGATTTTCAATTTTTAATTGCAGAATTAGAAACGAAACAAAAAAATGAGACAGTATTGTATTTGTTTTATGATTATATGACAATTATTGAAGATGTTGATTTCTTGGGAATAATAAGGAAGAAAATCTCAGATAGTATTGAAAAGGATCTTAGAAAGGCATGCCGAGAAAGTTATTTAATTGAAAGGAAATTAGTAAAAACCGTAAAAAATAATAAAGATATAATAGTAGATCCTGATTCTAAATTTTGCAGTTTGAATTTAATTTTGAAAGAGAATAATGTCGATATTTCAGAAATTTCTAATGTGCGACAGGATTATGCTAAAAGTCTTGAACAAAACGCTAGATTCTTAGGCATAAATATGGTAGAGTTTGAAGTGTTAAAGAAAGTTTGTGCTCAACTAGTAAAACAAGAACAGTCAAAAGGCTTTTTCGTTCCGGAAGTTATTAAAAAGCCAATTTTTTCTACGACACATTATATATTTTATGATGCAATGCAAAGTTTAATTAAACTTGAAAAGATGAAAAATAACAATTTATTAATATTTTCCGAAGGAAAATACAGCAAAATTTATAGTTCGCTAGTAAAAATTTGTTTATTACATCAGAGATGTCAGGTATTATTGTTGATTAAAAAAGTATTTGAATCTACTAATGCAATGCAATATTTTAATATTATTGATAAACAGATTGAAAAAAATACTGAAATCATAAATAAATTATATGATGCAATAAAACCGTTTTGCAAAACTATAAATGAAGCTAATAATAAAAATCAAAGTCAAGAAAATGATTATAGAAAAGATTCTGCTCCTACCCATTCTCATGATACGACCCATTCTCATGATACGAGCCATTCTCATGATACGACCCATTCTCCTGATGCAACCCATTCTCCTGATGCAACCCATTCTCCTGATGCAACCCATTCTCATGTTAATGATAAAGAAGTTTCTTCAAGAGAAAAAATGATTAAAACTCTGTTTATATTTAGAAAAAAGAATGACGAACTTTTAAGTCGGCTTTATGAAGAATATAAAAGCCAAAATTTAGATGCAGAGATTAGATTTGTTGATTTCTTAAAAACAGTTAAAGGGATAGATGTGGAACCATTAATTGAGTTTGAAAATGCTAAAAATATTGAATTGCAAAAACTTTATGATGAGTTTAAAGTAGTTTACCCAGAAAGTTATGCATACAATAAAAAAACATTTGTATACTATTGTGTTAATAAATCTCTTATATATCAAGAAATTGGAGGGTTTAATGGCTTTATAAATAAAAAAGATTTAGAAGATTTTATGGATTATATAATAGCATGTAAAAGTAAAGAAAATAAAAATAAAGGTGAAAGTTTAATTTAACATATGTTTTGATAGAGTTCTATTCTGTTTTTTGAATGAATTTAATAATGAAAGTTTGAGAATTTGAGATTTAGTGTGTATTTTTATGTAAATATATTTATGCTTTTATATAACTATGTGTGTAGCTTTATAGCATGTTCAACTATATAAAAATTCTTTTTACATCCAAGAACTTCGTTATAATTATGATAATTTAATTATAACAGAGTTCTCTTTTTTGTGTAGCCAGACTTATTTGACACTATCCTTGAAAAGTATGAATTTGCAAAAATAATGAAATTATGCTAAAATGACTAGCTGTGTGTGCAAAAACTAAATGAAAGGATGATTTTATGTTTGATTTTGAAGAGAAAACAATAATAATGATTAATATAAATAATTGTATAATTGGTGGTTCTATTGATGAGGAATATATTAGTAATTTTGATAAAGTATTTACTAAATCATCTAAGACTGCACAAGAATGGGATATTAATTTATATAGATTATGGGTAGATATTAAAATGAAAGTTAAAGAATATTATAAAAAAAATAAAGAGTTATTAAATAAGATTTTGAGTTTTGTTAATGAACAATTAAATAATATAATAGATGTTATAGAGATTAATAAAGTTGTAGTAAAAGTTAAGGGTGGTATAAATGAGTAATACAGTTATTGATATAAAAAAGATTATTGGGAATAATAATAAAGCAGGTATATATGCAATAGGGAATAATACTGCTATGCAATTAATAGATATTAATGATAATGTTATAGTAAAATTGTCTGTATATGAAAAAATAAATTTATTTCATATTATATTAGATAAAATGATTAACAATGGTATTAATGAAGACTTAATAAAAACTACAGTATTATTTAAGTGCATTATGGATGAAGAAAATAAAGATATTGAATATTTTATAAATGAATTATTTAAAAAAGTATTGTTTCTATATTCTAAACCTAATATTGATATAAAAGAAATATTATCTATTGCTGATCTTGTATCCAATAGACTTAATCAAGATAATCATAATAATCAATATGTTAAAGAAGAATTAAAAAAAAGATTACACTATGTATAAATGTAATCTAGTTATATAATTCTTTTTTTATTTTCTCTAAGTTTTCTGTCATTAATGAAATATAATCATAATTATTTCTTTGATCATCTGTTAGTGTTGATAATGTATTAATACTAATTTTATCAACAGAAGTTCCATCAATTAATGAATTTATAACATCATTGTTTTCTTCTTCTTTTAAATAAATATGTTTAACCTGGCCACTATAAACTAAGTTTCTTGCGCTCGCAATGTTTTTTTCATATTCAGGGTTATCGGCATCAAGGGAAATAACATTAGCACCATAATTTTTCAGAAATAGAAATATATCATCACTTACAATAATTCTTTTATTATCAGCATATTTAACTGCTTCTCTAAACTTAGCTTCTAGTGCGGTTAAATCTACTTTTAATTCTTCATATTTTTTATCTACATCATTTTTTAAGTATTTAGCCTCAGTATATTCATTAAATCCTTTTTTTATATTGTTGGCTATTGTAAGTAGCTTTGCAGGGTCTAGCCATAATTCTTCATAATCAGTTTTGTTATAAGAAATATCAGATGTTACATCTATTATTTTTAGTTTCTTATTTTGTTTAAGCATTGGTTTAACATAATCTTTTTCATTAGATAATCCATTAAAGATAAACATATCAGCTTTACTACTATATTCATTAAGTAATACATCAGTTACTTTGTATTCATTAATATCTACGCCATTAGGATAGATACTTCTTATTGTGCTGTGATTATCATAAAGTCTATTAACTATATATTCTATTGGATATGCAGTCGTATAAATATTAATATTCTCCATAGTTGATGTATCTGTACATCCGCTAAGTAATATAATACTAAATATACAAATAATTAAACTAAATATTTTTTTCATTTTTAACTCCTTTTATTCTTACTGGATCATATCCCTTAGTTCCGAGTGGATTGCACCTAATAATTCTTTTTAATGACATAATACTACCTTTAAAACTTCCATATGTTTCAATTGCTTCAATTGCGTATTCTGAACATGTAGGATAATGCCTACAATATGCATGGATATTACTAGGAATTCTTTGATATAATCTTATCATTTTTATAAGTAACCTTTTCATAAAATAATTATACTAAAAATATAGAAAAAAGTAAAACAGTATTTTATAATTTTTAGATATTTGATATAATGTATCTGGAAAGGAGAAAATATGGATATATTAGATAAGTTAAATATTAAATATAGTAATATTAATTTATATGAACAAGCCTTAACTCATACATCATATGCTAATGAACACGATACAGAATCATATGAGAGATTAGAGTTTTTAGGAGATGCAATTCTTGAACTTATTATAAGTGAATATCTATATAAAAATACTTCATTTGAAGAAGGTAGAATGACTAAATTAAGAAGTCATTATGTTTGTGAGAATGCTTTATATGAATATTCAGTTAAATTAGGTCTTAATGAGTATATTAGGTTAGGTAAAGGTCAAAAAGATCAAGATGGTAAACATTGTAAAGCAATTGTAGCTGATGTTTTTGAATCTTTTATTGCCGCTATGTTTTTAGATAATGATATTGAAGAAGTTAAAAAATTTATTTATACTTATGTAATACCAATTATTGAAAGTAATTCATTGGATTTCTTTCATGATTATAAATCTAAGTTACAAGAATATGTTCAAACTGATAAAAAAAGCTTAGAATATGTAATTATTTCTGAAACTGGACCATCACATGATAAGACTTTTGAAGTCGAAGTTAGAATTGATAAAATAGTGTATGGAAAAGGTATTGCGAAAAGTAAGAAAGAAGCAGAACAGATTGCGGCAAAAGACGCATTAAATAAAACAAATTTATAATTAGAGTGAATTTATGGAGAGGGTGATTAATAATGGGAAGATTTCCAAATATTGCAGCTGCTAAAGCAAAAACAGGAGCAGCTAAAGGAAAATTATATGGAATGTAT
This sequence comes from uncultured Caryophanales bacterium, assembly GCA_946408655.1. Taxonomy (GTDB): domain Bacteria; phylum Bacillota_I; class Bacilli_A; order RF39; family UBA660; genus RUG12438. The sequence goes on from CAMJTE010000061.1 coordinate 4,821, forward strand.
GCAAAAGAGATATATCAAGTAGCTAAAAATGGTGGTGTTACTCCAGAAGGTAATCCAGCTTTAAAAAGATTAATTGAAAAAGCTAAAAAGGAGCAAGTACCTAATGATGTTATTAAAAGAGCTATTGATAAAGTAAATAGTGGAGCGGATGAATCATATGAAAATGCTAGATATGAATTGTTTGGCCCAGGTGGTTCTACAATAATTGTTGATTGTTTAACTGATAATGTAAATCGTACTGTTAGTGATATTAGAACTGTTGTTAATAAAACACATGTTAAAATGGGTGGTATTAATAGTGTAAGTTATATGTATGATAATCTATGTATAGTAGGTTTTAAAGGGTTAACTGAAGAAGAAGTAATGGATGCACTTATTAATAATGATGTTGATATTACGGATATGGAAGATGAAGACGGAACTATCATGATTTATGGAGAATCTACGGATCTAAATAAGATTAAAGAAGCAATTCTATCTGTTAAAGAAGTTACATTTGATATTGATGAGATTGCGATGTTATCAAAAGATAAAGTAAAATTACAAGGTGAAGACTTAGAAATATTTAATAAACTAATTACTATGCTTGATGAAGTAGATGATGTAAATCACGTATATCATAATGTTTATTTAGAAGGATAATTATGAAAGATATTATAAGTACGGAATTAATTATATCAATAATTATAATTATATTAGGGTTTCTTATATATTTTCTATTAAAATGTTTAATTAATAAATTACTTGATAAAAGAAAATATGTAAATAAAAAAAGAAAAACATATTTAAAATTATTTAAAAGCATATTTAAATATGTCATATTAATTGTTGTTGTTGTTTTAGTTTTGCAAGTAAATGGTATTAATGTCACATCTATTATTGCCGGATTAGGTATTGCATCTGTAATTGCTGGGTTTGCCTTACAAGATGCTATAAAAGATATAATTATGGGATTTAATATTATAGTTGATGAGTATTACGGTGTTGGCGATGTTGTTAAAATGGGTGAGGTTGAAGGTAAAATATTAGAGCTAGGATTAAAATCTACAAAGATGATTGATATTAATACTAATGATATTTTTGTTATTGCTAATCGAGAAATTAGTAAATCATTAGTATTATCTACTCAGTTTGATATTGATATACCTATTCCGCATAATGAAAAAATAAATAGAGTAGAATCTATAATTAAAGAAATAATTACTCAAGTTAAAGATTTAAAAAATATTATAAGTGTTGAATATAAAGGGCTTAATAAATTCGGAGAATCAGCTTTATATTACAAGATAAGAATGAACGCTAAAGTAGAGTATCAACCACAATTAAAAAGAGATATTAATAGAATTATTAAATTAGAATTAGATAAGAATAATATAGATATCCCATATATGCAAGTGGATGTACATAGTAGATAGGGGTTATATGAAATTAAAAGAATTTTTTAAAGAACATGATAAAGATTTTTTATATGATAAATATGTAAGAATAGTTTTTGGTTGTAAAGAATACGATGATATTACTATAAATACGATGAGTAACGAGGTTATTAAAGAATATCATAATGACTATTTTTTGTTTGATATTTGTACAGAAAAAGAATTAAACATTTTAAAAAAAATAAGAGATGGTAAATTAACTAAAAAAGACAAAGATAAATTTTTTTGGGAACTATATCAATTACAAGATAAGTTAATAATTGATAAAAACAATAACGTATTTGAAGAGTTAGAAGATGCTGTAGAAGATGCATTGAAAATAGAGATTGGAATTCAGGAGAAAAATATTAAAGATTTAGATGTTTTTGTTGTAGGATATGTTAAAACTAATGCTTCTTCTTTCGTTATGGTTATTAAATCAATTCTTAGTGATCTATATAAAATACCTGATAATGCAATTGAAGAATGCTTATATTCTTCATCTTTTGTTCATTATTATTGTGGAGTTAGAGATAGATGGATGAAAAGTTTTAATGAATACAAAGAAGAGTTGTTTTATAGAGATTACGAAGGGTTATTACAAGATATTGACCAAGGTAGAAAAGAATATGGAATTGCTGGAAGTCTCCCTTTTTCATCGGAATTATTTTCAGATATGTTTTACTATGGTATGCCTCTTAATAATTCAATTACAAAAAAGTTATATGATGAAATATTAAAATCAAAGCATAGAGATTTTCTTTTTGATGTAATTGAAATGCGTAGATTGTTTAACAAGGATGACTATTTTATTAATCTTTCTGGAGCGGTGGATAATAAGATGCGTAGTTTAATTGAAGATGGTGTTAAAGAGATACCATGTGCAGTAATGAATTCGTTTACGCCAAATCAGTACTATAAAGAAAAAGAAGTAGAGGTTTCTATTGATATAAAATTTACACATGTTCCTCAAAATGATGCTCATTTGCCAAAAAGAGGGGCAGAGCAGTTTTATAAATTATATTTTGCTTTATTAGAATATACTAATACCAAGTACAAAGTTAATCAAAATATAGATAAAATTTATAAACAAAAAAGTATTAATGCTGAAGAATTAGTTAGTATTAATGATTATTTATTTGATAATAAACATATTATTGATGAATTTATTAATGATAATCCTTATAAATTTAATAAAGAAGAACTAGATATTATTTGTGAATTTAAAACAGCTGTTAAAAGTAATAAGTTTGTTATAGTAGGATATGAAAGAAATTATACAAAAGTTTTATCATTAGATGAGGGAAAAATATATATGATAAAAGGTGTTATAGGAAATCTAGATAAAATTTTAAAAGATTCAGAATTACCAATTTTCATAACAACAACATTACTTATGTTTAAAGGAAATATAATATATAATAGTTTTCTTTCAAACTCTAGTATTAAATTTGGAAATGATGTAAAAAGAGTGATTGTTGAAGATATCGAAAAAGGAATGGAATACTATCATTTATAGAAAATGATGTTCTTGATATCTTTTTTCTATATCTTTTTTATATAATAGGAAATTCATGCTTTTCTATCAAAAACCATTGACAAGACGAA
>CAMJTE010000062.1 GCA_946408655.1 uncultured Caryophanales bacterium
CATACATTCGTCTTGTCAATGGTTTTTGATAGAAAAGCATGAATTTCCTATTATACAATTATGTAGAATTCTACATAAATATTAAAAAAGTAGCGTGCGCTACTATTATTGAAAATTACAACAACTTCCACAGTCTTCATTATAAACTTGGTTTTCTTCAGAACAAGAATATTGTGGTGTATAAGTGTGTTTATAGATATGTTTATTAATTACATGTGTATGTATTGGACATACGTGTGGAACTTCATGATAAAACTCTTTTTCAATGCATTTATTAATTGTAGGTTCTACTATCTCCCTTTCCATACATCCTTGATTCATTGGTTGACCACAACACCCTTTATTAAATAAATTAAACATAAATACCTCCTATCTACCATATAGTATGAAGGCACAAAAAAATGGAATGTGTTATAGTTTAATAAATTCCATTATTTAATTATTTCACCATCTAAGTATGGATAGTTATTATTAAGTATTTTAACTTCAATTATTTTGTTTAATAGTTCATGACTACCTTTTACTCTAACCTTAAGGTAATTATCAGTATGTCCGATTAAATATCCTTCTTTATAAACTTCAGGTAATAATAATACATTCTTACCTATAAATTTATTCATATAATTATTTTCTAATTCTAAACTTAAATTAACTAACTCTTTAACTCTCTTTTTCTTAGTTACATCATCAACATGATTTGGAATACTTTCAGCCTTAGTATTCTTTCTTAGAGAAAAAGGAAATACATGTATTTTAGAAAAACCAATCTTTTTAATTGTATCTATAGTTTCATTAAATAATTCATCTGTTTCACTAGGAAACCCCACAATCACATCTGTTGTAATAGATATATCTTTTCTAATACTTCTAAGTTTTTCTATTTTATCTATAAAATATTGTTTATCATATTTTCTATTCATAAGTTTAAGAATAGTATTTGAACCACTTTGTAGTGGTATATGTAAGTGTGATACTAAATTAGAATTATTTTTAAGGACATCTAATACATCTTCAATAATTTCTGTTATTTCTATTGACGATATTCTAAGTCTTTCTAAGCCTTTAATCTTAACCAATCTTTTAAGTAAATGTGCAAAATCATAATTGATATCTGCTCCATAATGCCCTGTATGAATACCAGTTAGAACAACCTCTTTATGGCCATTTTTAATTAGATTATTAACCTCTTCTATAACTAATTCGGGATCTTTACTTCTAACTTTACCTCTAGCATACGGTATTATACAATAACTACAAAAATTTTCACAACCATCTTCGATTTTAACAAAAGATCTAGTCTTATCAAAATTATTAAGACACATATCCTCAAATTCATTATTTTTAAAATCTGTTATATCAATTATTTGCTTTTTAGACTTTATATATTCATTAATATAATCAACTATTTTACTTTTTCCTCTATTTCCTATTATAACCTTAACATCTAATTCTTTTAAAGTGACAGAATTAACCTGTGTCATACATCCACAGGCTACAGTAATACTATTAGGATGATTACGAAGTACCCTTCTTATAATTTTTAAAGATTTATTATCACTAGTATTAGTAACAGTACAAGTATTTATTATATAAATATCACTGTTATCCTCACTACCTTCTATAAATCCATTTTTCTCTAAATTTTCCTTCATAATATTAGATTCATAAGAATTAACTTTACATCCTAAATTATATATATAAAATTTCATTATAAGTTATTCCTAAACTCTATTAAGGCTTTAAGGAAATCTTCATTTTTCTTAATCTCATTATCAACAGAATCACCAGCTACTTGTTCTACTTCCACTTTATTATTAGTATTAGCAAAACTATTTATCGTTTTATACTCATAATTCGGTATATCACGTCCAAATACTGGAGATAAAACTTCTGAATTTTTAAACTTCTTAGGTTTTTCATCAATATCTAACTCATCAATAATATCCAAATGACTCTTATTTGCATAATCATCTATAGTTTCTAATCTTGTATCAAATATAGGAGTTTCAATTGTCTCAGGTTGAATATCACTCATCTGTGCTTCTAGAGCAGCAACAAAGTCAGTTTCTCCTTCTTCATCATCAACTACATCAATCTTATTATTATTTACACTATCCAGTAATTCTTGATAACTAATAATTGCTTTTTGTTCCTGTTCTTCTTCAAATTTTTTCACAATTTCTTCAGGTTCCGCATTAATATCTTGTTGCATCTTCTCAAGAATTTGTTCAAGTTCAAAAGCAACTTCAGGTTTGTATGTTTCTTCTTCATTCTTAGAATCTTCAGAATTTGCAATTTCTTCAATCTCTTTAAAAGTATTTTTAATCTTTCTTCTTTTTCTTTGATTAATACAAACTATAGTTAATATAATATTTAGTATTAATAAAGCAATTATTATTCCTAAATATAAATAAAAATTGTTATTAATAAAGTTTAGATATTTCATATTACCACTCCATATATTCATAATTAATAATACTCATAATAAATAGTGGAACTGACTCAACTCTAAGTATTCTACTACCAAAAGTTGTTGATACAAATCCATATTCATTAAGTATTAGCTCTTCTATTTCATCAAGTCCTCCTTCGGGACCTATCACTACATTAATTGTATCACAATTTTTATTCTCCGTTAACACCCTTTTTATATTATTTAAATTTTTTTTCGTACTACAAACTATCTTTAAACCATCTAATTTATCTAATTCTTTTATACTATCTATTACTTCTAAATCAGGAATATAATTTCTAAAAGATTGTTCAGATGCTTCTTTTAATATACGATTCCATCTATCTATTTTACTTTTAGTTTTTTTATCATTAACCTTTACAATACAACGTTTTAAAGGAACAATCATAATTTTAGAAACACCCATTTCACAAGATTTTTGCAATATCAAATCCATCTTATTTTCTTTTAATAAAGGAACTATTAAATTAACTTTAGGTATAAAATCATTATCAGTTTCTAACTCTTTTTTTATAAAAATCGAAATATCAGACTTGACATTTTCTATACACCCTAAATGCAATTTATTATCTATAACTACCTCTATTAAATCTCCATCACTATTTCTCATGACATTCTTAATATGATGATAATCACTACTATCTAATACTAATCTATTATCTTCTTTCTTTATTCCAAAGTATCTTTGCATCTAACCACTACCATTCATTTAATGACTTATATTATAATACATAGAAAAAAGCTTGTAAATACATTTTACAAACTTTCCTACTTATTTATAAATAAATTACAAAGCTATGCCTTCCAGGTTGCAACAATATTCGCATTACTACTATATGGTTCTGGATTAGGTAACGGCATTTTTACGATCATAGGTATTTTAAATGCTTTACCAAACGCCACACACGTTCCTGGTTGCAAGCTCTTTTGCTTTTCAATTATTTCCTTTGATACATTAGGGAGCATCTTTTCTATATAATCTAAATCTCTTGGATGAGTCATTTTAAATATTAAGAAATCTATACACTGTGAAATAACTGTTTCTGATATTTCTACTGGACGTTGTGAAATTAGATTAAGTATCATTCCAAATTTACGTCCTTCTTTTGCAATCCTTTCAAATATATTATATCCAAGAAGTTTTACATCACCATCATTTTGAATATATCTATGACATTCTTCAATAACAAGATGAAATGGAATAGATGCACGAACCTTAAGTGATTTTGTAAAATTGAATAATAATTTTGAATATATCTTAACTATAGTTTTAGCAAGTCTATCATCAATATCCTCTAGGTTAAAATTAACTATCTGCGCTTTACGATTATTCTTTGTAACTAATGAAGCAATATATTCGTTTGTAGTTATATACTTTGGATAATTAAAGAAAATTGCATTTTCCGATATAACTAATGAATGTAATCTTACTTTCAATGTAATTGCTTCATTATACATATGATCATTTCTAAGTAAGCCTTCAGATATCAAAGTAAACTGAAGTGCACGCTCTAAATCATTAAGATTAAAATAATGATCACTAGTTGGTTCTAATTTTTCTAAATCAGGTTTTATAAAACTAGTTACATATTCCGTAATTAAATTGCTTTCAACAAATGTACCACTAGTATTTATTTCAAAACAATCTTTAAATTTTCTTATATAACCTAATCCTTGTACGGGAGTATTTAAGCTAAATTGATCAGTTGAGCACGAAGATATAATACTAAATATATCATTGCGTTTAGAAGCACTTGTTTGATTAGTATACATTATATCCATAATCGCACTAGCTATTAAGTGATTCTTATACTCATTACTAATATTATCATCAGTTGCAAATATTCTAACCAATTTTAACATTCTTTCAATTATTGTAAGTTGAGAATGAGTATCAGCCTCAAGTAAAAGCGCAAAGTCATCAATATTTAAGAGCCATAAAGGTATACTTAATAACTCACCATCAGTTTGATTTCTATTAGTCGTATAAAATTTAAATTGATAATTAGGATTTAGCTCATTTAATTTAGAAAATGCAGTATGATATTCACCATATGCATCAAAAATCATATAATTAGCTCGATAAGGTTGAAAATCTTTATTATAAAATAAACTCTGAATAAAGCTAGCAACTCCATAAGACTTACCGGACCCAGTATTACCAAAAATCGCTAAATGATTACTACATAGCTCATTTATATCTATATATATTTCTTTATTATCATAAAGTGGTGAATATCCAAGTCTAAATGTATTTGGAGAGGCATTTCCAGTAATAAGTTCTAATTCATCATTATTAATAATTCTAACACTTGCTTCCATAGCAGGTTTACGAAGTACTCCTCCTATAAACTTACCATTTGTAATTTCACCTAAAAAATGCACCTTAATTATTTCTTTAGATACATCTACAACTTCCCCTAATATTTTTTTATTTGCATCTTCAAATATAACATTCATATTCATAAGATTCTGAGCTACTGGAGCACCTTCAGGAATATTAATATGAGCTATATTATCACTAATATATACTATTTTACCAAACATTTAATCACACCCTATATTAACTCTTTTATTTCTTTTTGTTTATCATCGTCTAAGTCTATAATCAATGTCTCTATTATTTTAGATTTCTCATAAAGTTTTAAAACAGATTCAAAATAAATTAATTTTTTTTCAATCTCTTTTAAACTATTATACACTGCATTTCTACTAATACTATAATCCTCTGCAATCTCTTGTAAAGAAAGATTATTAAAATAATAATCTTCAAAATATAACTGTTGCTTTTTTGTTAAAAGCTCACCATAATAATCATAAAGTATAGTAAGTTCTACATTCATTAGAATAATTTAAATATAGTAGAAATAATAAAATATACAGCAAGAATTGCATATATCGCACTTAATACCATACATGCCGTATTAAAATACTTCTTCTTATAATAAGTATAATTATTATAAGCCATTATAAGTAAAGTAATACCTACCACCATATAGAATACCGGCAAAAACATTGTTTCAAAAAGTGAAACAATCGCAAATATAAATACTGCCTCAGTAAATAAAATTTGCGCAAGTAATGGTACTGTAATCTCAAAATCCTTAAACTCTGATAATATTTTTTTATTAATTCCCTTTTTCTTCTTTTCCATAAAACACCTCACATATCTTTAAATAAACCATAAATATATTTTTCTATATCAAAGACTTTTAAATCTTCCTTATTTTCTCCTAATCCAACAAACTTAACCGGAATATCAACAGTATCTTTAATAGCAAGTACAATTCCACCTTTAGCTGTACCATCAAGCTTAGTTAAAACAATACCAGTAACATCAGTTATTTCTTTAAAACTTTTCGCCTGACTAATACCGTTTTGGCCAGTTGTAGCATCAAGTACAAGTAGTGTTTCTTGAGGACCTTCTGGCAATAGTTTTTTAATAACTCTATTCATTTTAGCTAATTCTTCCATCAAGTTAGTTTTATTTTGCAGTCTTCCAGCTGTATCAATAAGAACTACATCTATTTTATCATCTATTGCTTTTTTTACTCCATCATAAACTACACTAGCAGGATCACTATTGTCTTTAGATACTACCTCACAGTCTGTACGATTCCCCCACTCTTTTATTTGCTCAACCGCACCAGCTCTAAAAGTATCAGCTGCAACCATTAATACACTTTTTCCTTCATTTTTAAGTTTATAAGCAATCTTACCAATAGTAGTAGTTTTTCCTACTCCATTAACACCAACAAATAATATAACAGTAGGTCCTTCTTCGCTATAGTTAATCTTATTTACTACTATCTCATTATTGATATAGATAATAAACATTTCATCAACTATAATATCTTTTAAATCATCACTATTAGTAATATTTTCTTTCTTTACTCTTTTCTTTAACTTATCAATAAAATCAATTACTGTATTAACACCAATATCAGCCATAATAAGTATTTCTTCTAACTCTTCAAAATACTCATCAGTAACTTTCTTATACTTTCCATTAAGTATACTTATTTTATCTGTAAAATAGTTACGAGTTTTCTTTAAACCTTCATCGTAACTTTTTAACTCTTCTTTTTCCTCAATACTCTTTTCGGCTTTTTTAAATAATCCTTTAAATTTATTAAATAATCCCATATATACCCCCAAACAAAACTACTGACAACTTCCCTTGCCAGGTGACGCACCATCTACATAAGTTTTTCCCATCATCTCACATGATGACTTAGTCATAGTATCCTGTAAGTATCCTCCAAACAATTTAACTACACTTATAACTACAACGCTTATAACTGCAATAATCAATAAATATTCTACTAATGCTTGACCTTTATTATTAAGTCTCATCTGCTTCACCTTACCTTAAAATTATTTTATAACATTTTAATATATTTGTCAATTGAATTTAAGTATGATACAATTAAGTTATGAAAATAATTTTGAAAGACAAAACTTTAAAACTAAAAGAGTGCAGGCACTTTAAAGACAAATTACTAGGATTTATGTTTAAAAAAAATATCGATTATGCGTTAAGATTTAAGTGCAGAAGCATTCATACCTTCTTTATGAAAGAAAAAATTGACGTTATTATCACTGATAGGAACAATAAGATATTATATATTTATAATAGACTACCTGTCAATAAAATAATAATAAAAAAAGATGCTTATTACTTTTATGAATTACCTGATAATACTAATACATATCAAGTAAACGATATAATAAACATCATCAATGATTAATCTTATACTCAAATTATTTGGTTCATATACATTTTCTGCATATGAACTATTTTTTTATACTTTACTTAAAAAATTACCTACTACCCAAAACCTATACTTATTACCTAACCCTGAATCCATCTGATAATACTTAATACCTTTATCAATAGTAATTCTAGATATCGTAAAAGATCTATTAAACTTAAATTTATTACCTTTCTTTATATGAATAAAATCACTATTCCATACTTTTTTACCATTAGAATTAACTATATCTACGAACTTTTCTGGAACACCATTATCTTTCCAAGAGAAAAGCATACTACCTCCAGCATTCCAATCTTCTCTTACTTGATATATACCATATATTTTTAAAACATCATCCGCTACATAATACTTATAATGATATGGTGTATTAATCCAAACAGTATCGCCTACACCAAGCTCATCATATCCAGGTTTATCTGGCTTATAATCATTATAACCATTTAATTTTTTATCTTTCATTATTTTAGGATAATCTTTATATGAAATATCTCCATCTAACTTTCTATCTAATACTTGTTTTTTAGATGTATATTGATACATTCCGCATAAATTAGATAA
>CAMJTE010000063.1 GCA_946408655.1 uncultured Caryophanales bacterium
TCTGCAATATATTGCTAATTCTCCATCAGCACTTTGTTTAAAAAGAGACTAATTTTTTTAAAATTTTCATCTTTATATGAATTATAAATATCAATATACTTATACATATTTAATAATGCTAAATACTCATCCTTTTTTATATCATTTAATTGTTGTAAAATATTGTAAATTATAAGTTGATATAAAGCATAAAATACTGTTATCCTTTCAATATTTTCAAAAAAATTTTTTGCAGGAATATATTGATTAATTAAAAGCGTCAAAAACAAAGCAATTCCCAATGTCTCTAATAAATATAAAAAAATTTGAAATATTCTTTTAGAAATTAAATATATTTTTTTCATAAAAATTACCTATTCTTCTTCAAATGATAACAACTGATTTCTATAGTATTCATATTGCTTTCTTCTTAATTCTATTTCTGCAGGAATACCTACTGTTATATCATTAACTAATTTATCAAATTTATCAAGTATTTTAACTATACGTTCTTGTTCTTCTAATGGTGGAACATCAATATCAATTTTATTTAATATAGCTTGAGTCATACTTGGAACTCCACCAGCTATATTTAATTTATCTAAATGTATATTTTGAATAAAATAATAAATATATTTAGGAATCACTTTAGTTTCATCAATTTCAGTATAATATATTGTATCTACATTCCAAAATGGAGTGTCTAAATAAAACACATTCCCCAAGGAACCTTTACGAGGTATTAAAACTGTTGGTTTATTGTAAACATAATCACTAACATATGTCATAATACCGCCTGAACCATATACAGGAACATTACCATTTTCCAAATGTTTATAATCTTTACCATTTTTTATAGATAACACATCTTGCAATTGCATCTTTTTATATTTTTTTTCTAATAATTTTCCACGCCAAAACTCGTATTGACTTTTTCTCGCTTCTAGCTCCGCTTCTAGCTCCGCTTCTAGCTCTCTAAATTTATCAAGAATTCGTACTATTTCTTCTTGTACTTCAAACGGCGGAATAGGAACATTAAATCCTTGCAACATAGGTAAAGTAATATATGGAACAGAACCCTTCTTTGAATTCTCATCTATGTGACCTTTTAAATAGGCATTTAAATAATGATATAGATACTTTGGTATTATACTATCTATAAAGTTCATTAAAACATAGGTTCTTTGATATGCATTAAACTTTCCAACATAATAATTTAGGTGTCCAACTTGACTACCATTACCTGATATCAAAATTGCTTCTCCATCAAATGCATACTTATCTATTCTAAAAGGGTTAGCATCACAAGTAAAAAATGCATACTCACCATCTTCAACCATGGCATTAGCATTTAATTTACCAGTTGTTATAGATACAATATTATCTAATGATTTGTATTCAACACCATTAGGATATAACTCTTTTATCAAATCTTTTATCCTACTCATGATAATCAGCCTCTAATTCTTTGATTATCTCTTCTAGTTCTTCTCTTATTTTATGTTGTCTTGGAACTATTTCAGAAAGTTTCTTGTTAACTTCTTCTATATCTATATTATTTTCTTCAGTATTTGTTTTTAAATATGAATTAACTGATATATTATAATCATTATCTTTAACTTCTTCATAAGTAGCTAGATATGATTTATTATCTTGAGATTTTCTATCTTTTAATAAATTAATTATGTTGTTTATGTTTTCATTAGATAATTTATTTTTATTAGTATTTCTAACACATTCTTCTGTTGCATCTACAAATAAGATATTATTATCTGATTTATTTTTCTTAAGTACTAATATACAAGTTGCTATTGATGTACCAAAAAATAAATCTGGTGGTAATTGAATTATTGCATCAACAAAGTTATTATCAATCATATATTGTCTAATCTTCTGCTCTGCTCCTCCTCTATAAAGTACTCCTGGAAACTCAACTATTGCGGCAGTACCTTTTGGAGATAACCAAGATAGCATATGCATTGTAAATGCAAGATCTGCTTTTGATTGAGGAGCTAAGACTCCAGCTGGAGCAAATCTTTCATCATTGATAAGTAATGGATTTGATTTTCCAGTCCATTTAATTGAATATGGTGGATTAGATACTATTGCATCAAATGGTTCATCATCAAAGTGTTTAGGGTGTATTAGTGTATCTTCTCTTTCAATACTAAAATTATTATAGTTAATATTGTGTAAGAACATATTAATTCTAGCTAAGTTATAAGTAGTTAGATTTATCTCTTGTCCATAGAATCCTTCTCTTACATTTTCTTTTCCTAATATTTTAGCAAATTTTAAAAGTAATCCACCTGAACCACAACATGGATCATATACTTTATTAACTGATATTTTATCCATTATAACTATTCTTGCAAGTAGTTCTCCTACTTCTTGGGGAGTAAAGAATTCTCCTCCTGATTTTCCTGCTGAAGATGCGTACATTGTCATTAAAAACTCATAAGCATCACCAAACAGGTCAATTTTGTTTTCTTCATATTCTCCAAAGTTTAAATCTCCAATAGCATTTAATAGTTTAACAAGTTTTTCATTTCTTTCATCAACTGTGTTACCTAATTTATTGTCAATAGTAAAGTCATCAAATAAACCTTTAACATCTTCTTCAGATGCTGTTCCTCTAGCTGATGATTCAATATTATTAAATATATTAGATATAACAACATTTAAGTTTTCGTTCTTATCTGCACCTTTTCTTATATTACAAAATAATTCACTTGGTAGTATAAATAATCCTTTTTCTTCTAGTATTTGTGATTTACCAAGCAATGCTTCTTCATCAGAAATATTTCTATATTGAAAATCTTTAATTCCGAATTTTCTTTGATTGTTATTAACATAGTTTTCAATATATTCTGATATAAATCTATAGAATAACAATCCTAATACATATTGTTTAAAATCCCATCCATCAACTGAACCTCTTAATTCATTTGCTATTTTCCATATTGTTTTATGTAATTGTTCTCTTTCTTGTTCTTTTTTATTATTCATATTTATTTTCTACCTCCCACAATATAACACACAAAACCAATTAATTCTATTAACACTTTTTGTTATCGAATTATGATAATTTTTATCTTTACATAGACATTATATCAATTTTTGATATCTATAACAAGAAAAAAAGCATGCTTACGCATACCTTTGTTAAAAATAAATAATATATACTCTAATTATTGAGCATTATCACTAACTATATCATTAAATGCATCTATATTAGTTTTTCTAAACTTATTATCTTTAATAAGTTTATTGATTTCATCAATACTCATATATTTAACATATTCTACTTCATCTTTTGAGTACTTAAGTTTATCTAAATCTATATCTTTTTCTATATAGAATACATCTTTAAAAGCAGATTCATATTTATATGTTTGAAATAACTTACAATCTTTTTTATCTATTTTAATACCTAGTTCTTCATTAATCTCATTAATAATTGCATCTAAACTTGTTTCTCCTGATTTAACATGTCCTCCTGTTACTGCATACACTCCCTTTTTATTCTTTGATGTTTTCTGAATTAAGTATTCTCCTTTAGAATTTTTGATAAATGCAAGTACTACAATATTATAATAGCCACTTGGTACTTCTAATTTAGTTCCTTTTTCTCTAAATAATTTCTTATCTGTTAGATTCTTATTTTCATCATATAGATCTGTATATTCTCCATAACTACCACTTTTAAGCATTATATCTTCTACTATTTTTATATGTTCTTTTAAATCTACACCAATAGATTTATAATTAGTATCAAGTAGTTTTATCTTATAACCTAAATTCATTACTCTTAACATCTCAATACCATTTTCCAGTTTTTCTAACTCACTTTTAGGAACAATAAAGTTAGGTAAAAATGACTTTCTATAACCATATAATCCCATTACTCTATAGGCATTATTTTTATCATATGTAGAAGGTATATTACTTCTAGAAAAATACATTGCATAATTCTCTTTATCACATACAACTTTAACTACATTAGGATCCTTATACTCAGTCTCATCTATCTTACTTTTTAAACCTATATAATATAGATTATCATCATTAACCATGGCATCTATGATCTGATTAATCGCATCTGCTTCGACTAATGGTTCATCTCCTTGAATATTAATAAATATATCTCCATCAATATTAGTAGATTCTAAAGCAATCTTTTCAGCTGCTGTCGTCTCATTAGTTGGATTACAGATAACTGGTATATTATATTTATCACATGCTTCTTTAATCTCTATATCACTAGTAGCTACATAAATACTATCTAGTCTATCAACTTTAGAAGCTGCTTTATATACCCAATATATCATTGGTTTACCTAGTATATTAGCTATAGCTTTACCCTTAAATCTTCTACTATTCATTCTAGCAGGAATCATTCCTATTATTTTCATCTTACCACCTTCTTAATTATTTTTTCTACTTCTTTATTTTGTTTATTATTATCTGTCATATGCATCATAATATCATAATGATAATCATTTATATATCTTTGATATGTATCTCTAATATTAGTCTTAATTCGCATAGTAACTTTTGATTGAGGATTACCATTTAATGGTTTAACTCTAAAGTCTGGTATATCAATTCTAGTTTTCATAATACTTATTGGATAGGGACTATTTAAACTACTATTATTAATAGAATTAATCATATAACCATTCTTTAAATCTAATTTATATTTCTTTATATCATCAGTAGAATATATATCATAGATAAATTTCTTTAATAAATTACTATCTAATTTTATAATTCTATTATTAAGTACTTCTACTCCACTTTCAATTTTAGGAATACTATCTTTAATTTCATCAAATAAATTATAAGCAGGAGGCCACAATATAGTATAATAAGGCTCTCTACATTTACTTAATAACTCATTTAATTTATTTCTAATAATACTAAGTTCATCTGCATTAAAATATGGAAGTAGAAAGTCAAACTTATACTCTCTACGATATAGATTAGTATTAAATAATCTAACCTTTAACTCATCTACATTATGAAATAAAGCAAGAGCAACTCTATGGGCACCATCATGAATAGAATAGTTTAAATCAGCATCTATAAATGAATTATTATCATAACCTTTTTCAAATGATTTAATTAGATTTTTAAATCTTTCACTCCAATTTTTACCTGTACGATAATATTGTAACTTATTATATAAATTAAATCCATAGTTATTAAGTCCATAATAGTTTTCTATTGCAAGATACTTTACTGCAATATCTACCGCATTAAACTCTCCATCTTTAAACTGCGCTAAAAATAGATCTTTAGTATTTATCATGATATCTTTATAAATATCTTCAAATACTGGATAATCACTACTTACTCCATGTTCATTAATATATTTATCTAAAAACATAATTCCTCCTATACTTATTATATATATCATCTATTATAGATTCATTATATCTATCTTTTTTATCATTTGGTATTAATTTAATAATATTATCTGCATCATTAAAACTAACACCTTTATTAAGTAAATATTCTCCATATGTTCTATGTGCATTATTAAAGGCACTTATAGAATATCTAAAATCTATATCCCAGTTATATTTTAATTTATATTTAGGTATTACTTTTTCTATCAATTCATAGATATACTTCATATCATATTTATTATTATACTTATTTAAATAATACATAAGTAACTCAGTTTTTAAATTACCAGGAGCTCTACCCATGCCTAGTAATGACATATCTATAATAATATTACCTTTCCTACTATTTTCTTTCATGATTATCTGCGCAGTTGAAAATGATGATGATAAATTATCATGAAGGTGCAACCCAAGATTAATATCACTTCTAAGTAGATTATTAATTAGTTTTAATTTATTACTAAATGAATTGTTAGTAAGAGTACCAAATGTATCAACAATAGTAAAATAATCTATATCGAGCTTATTTACACAATCTAATAGTTTTATAACTTCATAGTTATTATATCCAGAAAAGTTTATAGGATTTAAAGAACAGATATATCCTAAACTCTTTATCGTGTTGCAAAACTTAATTGCATCATCTAATAATCCTTTATGAAAGGATACTCTAATCATCTTAACTTTACCTTTACATCTAGTAAGATTCTTGATATTAAAATTATCTACTTGTGTAAGTAAACAAATCATACTATCTTTAGTATCAATATCTTTAATTAATTCTTCGGCATCACTTATTTTAGGAAATCTAGCTATATCTTTATTATAAATACAATCTTCTAGAAATCCTATTTCAATAATATCTGTTTTAGACTTAACTAAATTATTAATAATATTTATTATATTTTTATAACCAAATTTTGAATTATTTAAATGTCCTCCATCTCTTAATGTACAATCAAGCACCAACACATTCTTATAGTTAGTATTAACATCCATATTAAACATGTTAGATAATAGCTTTCCTACTCCATCTTTATTATTATCATCTGTTCTAAATATAACATCTGATAGGTATTCACTACTATTTTCCATGGCTATTCCTATATCGCTATCCTTAATCATATTGTAATCTGATACATCATCTCCAAACGATATAGTTTTATAATCTTTATACATATTAGATATATAATTTAAACTATTTACTTTATCACTACCATTTGGTAGTAATCTATAAACTTTATTAATAGTATCATACTCTACTTTTAAATCATAGTCATTAATAATAGTATCAAAGTACTTTATATCTGCACTAAAGACAAATATTTTATAAATATTATCCAGTTTAATCTTATCAAACTCTATATAGTTAGTTTCTATAAACTTATATTCATTTTTCTTATTTCTATAACTACCTTCTAGAGTCTCAATAATAACACCAATATCATTCTTACTTATAATATCATTAATACTTTTAATTATCTTATTATCAAAGCTATTATTAATATAAATATCTCTACCATATAAATAATTGCCGTTAAAGCATGATACAAAATCACTATTAATCTGTTTACTATATTTGAGCGTTCTAATATAGCTACGAGATGTATTAATCATTATCTTACATCCTAGTTTCTTACATTTCTTTAGTATTTTCATAGTATAAGGAGTAATCTCTTTATTATCATTAAGTAAAGTTCCATCTAAATCAATAGATATAATATATTTTTCCATAGACTCACCACTTGACAATTACACTATCATGATATTTTGTCGAATTATGTCGAATATTGTCGCTTATTGCTTTAAATATTATACAAATAGTCTAATGCTGTCAATAGTTTTAATAAAATTACGTAGATTAGTCATATAATTTAAGGGGATTTATAAAAGTTGGGGTGATTATATGAATAGAGGATCGTTAAAAGCAATTGATATTCAGTTTTATACGTTATTCTTTTCTCTAGCTAGTATAATCATCTCACTAATATTAACTTATAATCAAAAATTAATAAAGGAGAATAAAAAAACTCTACTAAGTGATAAAGCAAGTTATAACTTATCACTATTTAATAGAGTATTAATACTATCTATTGCTTTAATATTTTTATATGTTAATTATAAAGACTATAAAACTAGTAACAATAATAAGCAAAAGAAAAAAAGCACCTTACAAATAGATGCTTCCCTGCTTACAATAATTGCAGCTTCAATATCATTATATGTTGTATATAATTCTAAACCTGAAGCAATTACTAATATTCAAAATCCGATAGTATAAAAGAACAAAAAGTCAAAATAAATTTTGACTACTGCCTACCTCACGGTAGGCTTTT
>CAMJTE010000064.1 GCA_946408655.1 uncultured Caryophanales bacterium
TATTCCAATAAAAGATAAAGCTAAAATGACTAAAAGATGTATTGATAGTTTATATAAAAAAAATACATACAAGAACTTTGAGATTATACTTGTAGATAACAATTCTTGTGAAGACGAAACTTTTAAAATGTTAGATGAATACAAGAAAAGAGATAACTTTAAAGTACTTAGATTAGAATGTGAATTTAATTATTCTCGTATTAATAACGAAGCGGTTAAGATTGCTAAAGGAGATTATTTACTATTTTTAAATAATGATACTGAAGTGCTTGATTGTGATTTCTTAGAATGGATGGTAGGATATGCATCACAGTCTCACGTAGGATGTGTTGGTATTAAACTACTATATCCAGATAAACTAGTTCAACATGCTGGAGTAGTGTTAGGTTATGGTGGAGTAGCTGGACATATTTATGTCACTGCATCAAATAACGATAATGGATTATTTGGTAGATTATGTATGCCTTACGACTATACTGCTGTTACAGCCGCATGTCTTATGATAGATAAGAAAAAGTTTAATGAAGTAAATGGATTTGATGAAAAGTTAAAAGTTGCATTAAATGATGTTGATTTAAATTTAAAAGTATTAGATAAAGGTTACTACAATGTATGTTTATCAAATATAACTATGTTTCATTATGAAAGTAAATCTAGAGGATATGAGGCATCCAAAGAAAAGCATGAGAGATTTTTAGGTGAACAAGAATACATGAAGAATAAGTGGGGTAAAATACTTGATGAAGATAAATTCTTTAGTAAGAATAATTTTTAGGAGTGTAATGTGATGAAAAAAATAATGATTACTATATTGTGTTTTATAGTTGGATTTATAATAATATTTTTAGGATATAATTTATTCTTTAAAAAAAATAGTAAAGGTAATTCAAAGAGTGTATCTAAGAATGTTAATGAAATAAAAGAAAACTATAATACTTATGTTATAGTGAGTAAAGATACTAATTTGTATAATAAAAACTTGAAAAAAATTGGGAAAATAAATAAAGATACAAAAATAATACTAGATGAAGAATCTAAAATAAAGGATAAATATTATAAAATAAAAGATTTAGATTATTATATTAAGTATGATAGTGTTAGTAAGAGTGATGAATTTACTTTTGATAATGAGTATAAAACATATAAAAATTATATAGTATATAATGAGAATATTAAGACTAAAGATAATTATAAATTATATTATACTGATTTAGTTTCATATGAAATAAGTAGTAGTGATACATATCCAATCATTATAAAAGATGATAATAAATATGGAGTAGAGTTTAATTCACAGTTATATTATATAAGTAGTGATGATGTAGAAAGTGTAGAAGAGGCAAGTAATAGTGAAAGTGCGATTGCTTCTGATATTGCAGTATTAAATTATCATTATACTATTGATAAGAATAGTGAAGAAGGGACTGAATGCAGGCAGTCTATATGTATGAGCGATACGCAGGTTGATGAAGAAATTAAATATTTATCAGATAATCAGTTTTATCCAGTTACTATGCAAGATTTATATTTATTTTTAACTAATAAGATACAGCTACCAGAGAAAAGTGTTGCTATTACAATAGATGATGGTTGGTATTTAACTAGAATGATTGCTATACTTGAGAAATATAAAATGCAAGGTACACTTTATTTAATAGGATCATTAGCAAGCCCTAGTGATTACTCATCAAATTATTTGGAGATACACTCTCATACATGGGATATGCATACACCAGGTGTTTGTAGTGGATCACATGGTGGAGGACTTCTATGTTTAGACGAACAAACTATATTAGATGATTTAAAGAAAAGTCGTGAAAGTTTAAACAATACTGATATTCTATGTTATCCTTTTTATGAATATAATGCTAGAACAATTGAATTAGTTAAAAAAGCGGGGTTTAAAATGGCACTTGGTGGAGGATATAGAAAAGCAAAATATGGTGATAATATATATGCAGTACCACGATTTGAATTAGGTAATTACACTACTATAGATGAATTTATAAAGATTGTTAATTAATGAATAAGGATTTATTTAATAAAATAATTAGGTTTTCTATAGTAGGTGGTATTGCAACCTTAATTGATTTTATATTTCTATATATATTTAAAGAATTTCTTAATATGGATGTTATAATCGCAAATACATTATCATTTATAATATCAGTTACATATAATTATATAGCCAGCATTGTTTGGGTATTTGACATTAACAAAGAAAAAAATAAGAAAATACAATTTATATTATTTATACTATTTAGTATATTTGGACTTGTATTAAACAACATAATTCTCTATATTCTAACCGATATATTTAATATGTATTATCTTATATCTAAAGTAGTTGCAACCTTTATAGTAATGATATTTAATTTTATAACAAGAAAAAAATTTTTAGAATAAAGATTATTATTGTTCGCTTGAACTGAACGATTGAACGATTTTTTGAACGATTGAACGATTTTAAGTGTAAAAATGTAGTATAATATTTATGTTTGAAAATGAAAAGATAGATTTTAAACAAGAATATACAGAAAAAATATATAAGGAAATTGTTGCATTCTTAAACTCAACAAGCGGAACAATTTATATTGGATATGATGATAATGGAAACTTGGTAGGATTAGATAATGCAAAAGATGTTGAAGAAAGAATCTCTAATGCAATTGTTGATAGAATTTCGCCTGAATGTTCTATATTTGTTTCGATAAATAATTGTACACTAGATAATAAGGAATATGTAATGGTTAAAGTAAATAAAGGAACAAATTTATACTATTTAAAGGATAAAGGAATAATTAAAGGAACTTATATTAGAAATGGCTCTTGTTCGATTCCTGCATCAGAGGAAACAGTTAAACAATTAATTATTAAAAATAGTAATTTATCATTTGAAACATCAATATCGATAAATCAGGATTTAACATTTAACTACATATCAAACGCATTTAGTGATGAAAACATAGATATTAAAGATAGTAATATACTAAAGAATCTGCATTTATTAAATGAACAAAATAAATATACTAATTTAGCTCTTCTTTTATCTGATCAAAATCCTTTTACAATTAAAATAGCTGCCTATGAATCAAAAGAAAAAACAAATTTTATAGATAGAAAAGAATTTAATGGTTCACTACTTGAAATATATGATAAGGCAGTGGATTATTTAAAATTTCATTCATCAACTTATGGACTTATTGAAGGAAGTGTAAGAAAAGATATCGAAGAATATCCAGAATTTGCATTAAGAGAAATTATATTAAATTCTTTAATTCATAGAGATTTCTCTACATTAACATCGAATATTATTAATGTATATAAAGATAACAGTATTGAATTTATTAACTATGGTTCTTTATATGGAAATATAACAATAGATGACGCTTTGTCAGGCTTATCAACTTCAAGGAATCCTTATTTGCAATCTATATTTATGAGACTAAAAAGAGTTGAAGCAATAGGAAGTGGTCTTCGAAGAGTTAACGCTTATTATAGTAGTAAAAATTTAGAATTTAAAGTTAAAGCATTACCATCATCTTTTGTTGCAGAATTACCTAGAATTACTATTAGTAGTGAAATTGTTAATGATGATAGCAAAACAATAATTAATTATATTAATAATAGTGGTGAGATTACAAGGAAAGAAGCAGAACAGATTATTGGTAAAGAAAAAACGACTACAGCTAATATTTTAAATAAGATGGTTGATAATTTACTAATTAAAAAAGTAGGAAATGGTCCTAGTACTAAATATGTATTAAGATAGTCAAATAGAATCTTTCAACTTTCAAATTATCAATTTGACTCAAGTTTAAAAATATGATACAATTTTACTCGTGATGGCGCATTATTCTAGTCAATTACATTTATTATGAAGACGGGATTAAAAAACCGTACATTAGCACATCTGTGAAACGTCTGGTGCTTGCTTCATACGCCCAGTTTGGGGTGAGTGCTGGATATGAGAGTGTTGGGCGCTCGTAATGGCATACGATTCCGACCCACCATTTGTGGAGACCTATTTTTGTGTTTAGCCTATACGTGAAAACTGATGGACTAGATACGACTTAGGATTAAACCTATCTGTGGCGAAAGTTATGGATAGTGTAGCTTGCCTTGAGTGGTACTTGGGGATTAACTAAAGACAAAATCTTATAGCTAGAGATTCTTGTGGTTATGAAACATTTACTGCAAAAAAGACTAATAATAAATGATTGGTGAGGAAAACTCCTAGAGTGAAATTAATTTGGGATTACAGTACGTACTAAGTGGTAATCAAGTCATATAGATGGAAACACTATATCTTATCTTTTAAAGGGGAACCGCTTACTGGTAACGGTAAGTAAGATTTGGGGAAATCCAACTTGACCTAAGACGTAAAGTTAACCTTATTAATAGCCATGTTGTGAGGGGGACTTGAGGTCTCTTTTTTTGTAGATAGAAGGGTATTATGAAGTATTTGAATTTATTAAGAGTTAAACATTATATTAAAAATTTAATTATATTTGCTCCAATATTTTTTAATGGTAGCCTATTTATAGGTAATAACATTTATAAAATGATTATTAGTTATATCTGTTTTTCACTTGTTACAAGTGCGGTATATATTATTAATGATATTCATGATAAGGATAGTGATTCTAAACATTTTAGGAAACGAAATAGACCAATAGCTAGTAATCAAGTATCTATTAGATGTGGTTATTTAATATGTTTTCTCTTGTTATTAATTTCATCTTTATTGGCAATATTATCAAAAATACCATGTAATTCATTGGTTATTATGTATTCATATCTTATAATAAATATATTATATACTTACTTATTAAAAAATATTCCTTATGTTGAGATATTGGTAATTATTCTAAACTTTATTATTAGAATAATCTATGGAGCATCAATATTTAATATAAGAATATCATTATTATTATATCTAACGGTAATAAGTTTATCCTTATATCTAATACTTGGCAAAAGAAGAAATGAAATAATAAAAAATGGTATTAATGCTAGAAAGGTGCTTAAATACTATGATAATCAAGTGTTTAATATATTAATAATAGTTTCATTAATACTTACAATTGTTTCATATTTAGTTTGGACCATATTAACAAACTATTTATTAATTTTATCCATTCCTATAGTAATATTTGCATTAATTAGATATAATAGAAATATATTTAAGAATATATATGATGATCCAACAGAAATAATTACAAGCGATTATTTAATTATTGTATTGTCAATTATTTGGATTCTTATAAATTCATTAATGTTATATTAGGAGTGTGTATGAAGTTTTTAAGATTTGAATATAAATGTGATAAAAAATTAGAAATACTATTTAAGATATTGGCTGTAATATCGTGTCCGTTTTACACATTGCTTTTATCTAATAGATTTTTAAAATTAGATATTATAGTTAGCATGATATTATCATTTGTAGTATTTTTAATATTTACGTTTACAAAACTAAAGATAAAGAGAATAAATATTAGTAAACTTATATTAGTAATTATGCTTTCTATAACATATATTGTGGAATTAAGTAATCATAGCTATCGTAATATAAAATTTCTACAGCCAATAGTTCCAATTATAAAAAGGTTATATACTATAGAATTATCAAAGACAGGTTTAAATATTATAATGGCTATATTATCTTTACCATTTATAATACTTATAATTTATAAGTTTATAGATTTTATAATTCCTAAAATTAAACAATTTATACTTAGTTTAAGTAGAATAGAAAGAGTATATTTATTAGTTATTATTTTAATTGCAATCATTACATCAATTATAATTACATCTAGTACTTCTGTATTTACATTTCCTGTGCTTGGTAAATCTAACGAATACTGCGATGTTATATATACTGCAGATTCTGGAATGTTATTAAAAGGAAATGGTTATATTAATGCAAGTTTTATGGAAAACGATATAAGACAACCATTATTTGGAATCTTTGCACTACCTTTTTCATTACCTGCACTCTTAATTTCAAATATGCTAAAGATATTTAGTATTAGTAGCGGTTATTATATAATACTTATGATTATTCAGTTTATATTACTTGCAATAACTACAATTATGTTTTCTAGAATGTTAGAAATAA
Organism: uncultured Caryophanales bacterium; assembly: GCA_946408655.1. Classification (GTDB taxonomy): domain Bacteria; phylum Bacillota_I; class Bacilli_A; order RF39; family UBA660; genus RUG12438. The sequence continues at coordinate 6,125 of CAMJTE010000064.1, forward strand.
ATGAATGTGATAAAAAATATTTTTATTTGCTTTTTAGTGTAAGTTTTCCATATTTATTATTTAGTATGTTACTTGAACAATATGCAATAGCTTTATTTTATCTAATACTGGTAATTTATAATTATTATAACAATAAAGACAAAACTAATTACGCTTATATTGGCGCAGTAGGCACACTTACTACCTCCGGAATACTATTTCCACTAATTAGTAATATTAAAAACATAAAGAATTATTTAATTAGTGTATTAAAAAGCTTTATTGCATTTATGAGTGTATTAATAATAGGAGGACAGTTTCCTCAAGTTATAAATGCACCAAATACATTTACTCATTTAATTGGAGATTTTACAACTAAAGTAACACTTACTGATAAATTATATCAGTTCACTCATTTTATTAAAGGTATATTTATAGCAAACCCCGGAATAATTAAATTTCCTGGTTTTCCAAGTTATCAATTAATTAGTTTTAATAGTGTAAGTATTATTGGTATAATAATGATTGTAATATGTATTATTTCATTTATTTTAAATAGAAATAAATTTATTGCTCGTATTTCTATTTTCTGGATCATATTTTCTATATTGATTCTATTTATTATAGGTTGGGGTACTAGTGAGAATGGACTCGTATTATATAGTTTATATTTTACATTTGCTTATTTAATATTATATTTCTTATTTATAAAAAAGATATTTAAAAGTAAAGTTTTATTTAGAAGTATTATTATAGTAAGTAGTATAGTTATGTTTATATTTAATATTAAAGAGATTATAAATATTATTCTATTTGGTTTAAAGTATTATTAGGAGGATTCATGAAAACAAATTATAAATGGATATTAACAGTTTTTTTACTATCTTTCTTTTTAGCAATGTTCTTTACATTTATAGCAGAAACAGTTATATCTAACGTATCATTAGTTATCGGAATAATTATTACCTTAATCATTGTATTTATTGGTATTATCTGTGATATGGTAGGAGTTGCAGTATCAACAGTCAAAGTAGAACCATTTAATGCGATGGCATCTAAAAAAATCAAAGAAGCAAAAACTGCTTTAATGCTTATTAAAAACAAAGATAAAGTATCATCAATATTCTGTGACGTTATTGGTGATGTATGTGGAGTAATTACTGGTTCTACTGGAGCCGCAATTATAGTAGGTATATCAATGATTTCTAGTGTTAATACTCTAGTGATTTCATTAATAATCATGGGATTACTATCTACATTAACAATCACAGGTAAAGCAATAGGTAAAAATATAGCTATGAGAAATAGTACTAAAATAATTAGAACAGTGGCGAAAATAGTTAGTATATTTAATAAGCATTAATCTAGTTTACATAAAAAGTGTAAACTAGTTTTATTTTTATATAATAGGAAATTGATACTTTCTATTCAAAAATTATTGACATTACGAA
>CAMJTE010000065.1 GCA_946408655.1 uncultured Caryophanales bacterium
GAAAGATTTTTCTAATATTTCACCTCTTTTCTAGTGTAAGTCACAAAACTGTAACAAAAGTCGAAAAAACTTTTAATTTTAAAGAAAAAAAGTATTGCATTTTAAATAAAAATATTATATACTTAATGAGTAACTTGAATTTTAATTTGGGTTATGTGCCTGAGTGGCGAAATTGGTAGACGCACAGGACTTAAAATCCTGCGGGAGTCAAATCCCGTGCCGGTTCAAGTCCGGCCTTAGGCACCATAATTAGTGGAGAAATACCCAAGCCTGGTTGAAGGGGGCGGTCTTGAAAACCGTTAGGTCGGCGACGGCGCGGGGGTTCGAATCCCTCTTTCTCCGCCATTTTAAAATTTATTATATCGCGGGATGGAGCAGCTTGGTAGCTCGTTGGGCTCATAACCCAAAGGTCGTTGGTTCAAATCCAGCTCCCGCAACCAAAATTGGTTCCGTGGTGTAGCGGTTATCACGTCTGCCTGTCACGCAGAAGATCGCGAGTTCGATTCTCGTCGGAACCGCCATTTATTTTGGCTCTATAGCTCAGTCGGTAGAGCACAGGACTGAAAATCCTGGTGTCGGTAGTTCGATTCTACCTGGAGCCACCATTTTTTAATAAAAACAAAGTAGTATATATTACTACATAAGGATTTTCATTTAAGTTGTTTGTAATGGTAAGCCTTAAGGATACGCGCCCGTAGCTCAGCTGGATAGAGTGTTTGGCTACGAACCAAAAGGTCAGGGGTTCGAATCCCTTCGGGCGCACCATCTCGGGAAGTGGCTCAACTTGGTAGAGCATTTGGTTTGGGACCAAGGGGTTGCAGGTTCAAATCCTGTCTTCCCGACCATTTAAAAATCAAAGTAACTTTAAAAGAGTTACTTTTTTTGTGCAACCCCTTGATCCAAATACTAAGTAATTAAATCCTAACCTCATCAAACAACTTAGTAATATTTTCTTCATTAATAGAAAACACAGTACCTCTATCATGTACTTGACCTTCTCTTTTACCACTCTTAAATACACCTATAGAAAACCTAATTTCAATCTCACCACTTTCAATAAGTGATAAAAAAGTACTAAAATTTTCAATTTATAAAACTTAATACTATGATAATAAAAGTATTCTTTACCATTTATAAACTTCCTATCCGCTTTAATATATGCTAACTTTTTAAGTTTTAGATATAATCTTTCATATAATAGTTGAAATGACCATGATACATTAATTTCAATAGTTCTATTATATGAGCTTATAACTACAAAATCTATTTTCTTCTCCTTTTGATTTACTACTATTTTTCCTTTTTTATAATATCCGATACTTGAATATTGCGTACCATTAAAACCCATTTGAAATAATTTATACTCAGGTCTTTTTTTATCAGAATAATCTAATTTATCTAGAACTCTTTTGATAGTAATAGATAATCACCATCAGGTACCGTATTAAACAAATGAATTCTTTTTTTACTATACTTTCTTGTAGTTTTTATTTCAATAAAACCATAATCTGCAATAGGTAAGTTTTCTTCATCTTTACCAATTGTTTTTTCAAAAGTATCCCCAACACCAGTATCTTCTTTTCTTAAAGATTTTACTCACCCCGTTTTCTTTACCTCATCAAATATTTTTTTTAACTCTATAGAATCATTAAACATAATACCTCTAAAAAATTAGAATGTGTTATATCATCATAATATATCGAATATTGTCGAATAATAAAAATAGTTTTTATCTATATCACATAATGCGATTTACCGAGCTATGACAAATATTATAATAATTATTTGTTAGTTATTATTTGTATAAAAATAATTAATCATATATCAGTTTAGACTATTTATATAGTAGAAAAAATTTGAAATTTACAAAATGGGGTTGATATATATATAGTATACTAGGTGTGCAAGGTAATAAAACAAGATAATTTATTACTTAAATAATTGTATTAGTAATAATTACAATAATTGTAGAAAGAAAGGTGAGAAGAGATACTAAAAAAAAGATAATTTTGGCACATTACTAGTGTACTTATTATAAGAAATGTGTTATATTTAATTTAAGTTAGGAGACTAACAAGTGTATTATTTATAGTAAATTTACCATACTATAAATGATAATTAATAAAGGAGATGATTTATTATGGTAAAAAATAAAAAATCTGCATTTACTCTAATTGAGTTAATAGCAGTATTAGTAATAATGGCAATAATTGCATTAATTGTTATTCCTTTAGTCATGAACATAATTAGAAAGGCGAGAGTTGCAGCTGATAAAAGAAGTATCGATGCATATGGTCGTTCAATAGAAATAGCCATAGCAGGATATCTATTAGACAATGGAACATTCCCAACGTCAATAGGACAATTAACAATTGAATATTCAGGAGATGAAGTTGTTTGTTCAACAACACAATTGAATGGAGATTCAAGCGTATATTTAACTGGATGTCGTGTTACAGGAAGAACAGTAGATTATGCATATGGAAGTGATTTAACTCCACCAGCACCAACATACACTGCATATTCCGTAGGGGATCACGTATAATATAATGGCGTTACATACTATGTAATAGAAGATAGTGGTACAACTAGCAATACAGTTAAATTATTAAAAGAAAATCCATTAACTAAAACAGAAATGGATAATTTAAGTCTAACTGGTATTACTATAACTGAGTCTAATGGATATGGCGAAGTACAATATGGAAGTAGTGTAGATTATTCTACATCTACAGTAAAACAAGTAGTAGATGCATGGGCTACAACTGCAGTTAAGAGTGGAGATACTGCAACTGCAAGATTGATCAGTCATGATGATTTAGTTGATAATTTAGGATATGTAAATTCATTGGATACATCTCAAACAACTGCATCATCAAATGGAACTACACCAAGTTGGGTATATAATAGTAATTATTGGTATTGGACAATCAGTCAATACGGTGACTCCTCGCGCGTGTGGAATGTGTGCGGTGGCAACCTCTACGGCATCTTTCTTTCGGATGGTTATATGGTCCGTCCCGTTCTTGAACTCTTGAAATCTGCAGATATAACTACAGTTAGTTAGTAAGTTGATGCATGGGAAGAAGAAAAAAATTGGAGTAATGGCAAATACCGAAGGTATTTGTAAGGCAAGACAAGTCTATCCAAAAGAAAGTGTTAATTACGAAGTAATTAGCACTTTCTGGCTACATAAGGAATTAAGTTTATGGAGAAACTTAGTAACTGAATTAAGTGAAGGTTGGGATGGTGCAAGAGAAGCGTATTTAGGCGATTCTCTTGCACCCACTTTTTTTGTTGATAACTTTTTGTCTATTATAATAAAAAAATAGTCTTTCGACTATTTAGCGTGATAATTTTTGCCATATTTCTTTAAATAGTAATCTCTTAAATTTTTAAATCTTTCGTAATGAACTACTTCTCTTTGTCTTAAAAATGAGAGTGGTGCAAGTAGGTCTGGATCGTTTGTTAAATCCATTAGGTATTCGTATGTTGCGCGTGCTCGTTGTTCTGCTGCCATATCACTTTCTAAATCAGCTCGATAATCTCCTTTAGTATCGATATAGGCACTAGTAAATGGTACTCCGTTTGAGTTAATTGGGAATATTGCATGATCTCTTTGAACATAGTTAGGTGTTAATCCTGCACCCTCTAATTCCTCTTTAGTTGCTCCTTTCATTAATTGAGTAACCATAGTAGCAATCATTTCTACGTGTGCTAGTTCCTCAGTTCCAATATCATTTAAAAGTGCATATCCTTTTTCATCAGGCATAGTATATCTTTGATTTAAATAACGCATACTAGCAGCAAATTCACCATCCGAACCACCATACTGTTCAAGTAATAACCTTGCCATCTTTAAGTCTTTTTTTCTTATATTAACTGGATATTCCAGTTTCTTTTCATATAACCACATATAACCTCCTTAATTATTATCCCATGGCCATGGTCTATCATTCCAAGCCCAAGGATAACTATTTAGTGACTCACTATCTAATACTAATGGACCAAATTTAGATTCATATTGTTTCATTAAATCTTTTTTCTCTCTATTATATCTGTTGTATAAATCAATCATTTCCCTATTTTCTGGGTATACATCTAGATACAAATTTAAATCAATACAAGCAAAGCATAATGCATCAATATATGTAAGTAACTCTGCTTGTTCATTCATAGGTTTAATTTCATATGGACCATTTACCTTGTAAGGATCATATAAATTCTCAAATAGGTTTCCTCTAATAAAACCTTGGTATGGTTCATATAATTTATTATTGTCCTTTATATAAGGACTAGGTTTATAATTTTTCATCATATCTTGATTCCTTAAATTATAATAATTGTTCATAACATCCTCCTCACAGTAGCATATGTGTTTATAACCTATGTGTATAGGCTTTTAACTATCAAATTAATTAAATAGTCTAATATAATTTAGTATGGATATTAATTCAAGATTAAAACAAATTAAAATAGAAAATTATATATATATCATTTATTTTGGAATAATTTTTTTAGGATTATATTCCAATAGAATAGAAAAAAAATATCTCATTTATAAAAATGAGAAAGATAAAGAAAGGTATAGACATATATTGATAATAATTTTTATAATTGCAGTAATTGTATATATCTATTATTTTTATGATGCTTATAAAAGCGCGAAAGAGTATAATGATAATCAAGAAGTAAATAACTTTAATAGATTATCTTTAATAGCAAGTACTTTAGTATTAATAAGTGGTATTATATTTTTATATATTGCTTACTCAGATAAAGATATAAATGTAGAGTTAGCGTTTTCCTAATTAGAAAGTAACATAATTGCGAATTAACAAGTTTTTAGTTCAATTGTAAACATTTTGTATATAAAAAAAGATATAGTTTAATCTTTTTTGCTATATCCTGCTTTTTCTAAATAATTACTGAAATCTTCATAAGTGGACTCACCTAACCATGAACCATTATCAACAATACCATCTTTAACCACAATTACCATAGGAGTCATACCAAAGTTTTCATCAAGAAATTTGTCTAACTTTTTAATTTCATTCGCTTGTTTTTCTGTAATTTTTGAAATATCTAAATAATAAGTAGTATAATCATATTCATTTTGTGCTTGTTTTAAAATAGGTAGAAAGTTAATACAATGAATACAAGTAGATCTTCCAATATATATTAATGACTTGTTTTTATCTTTATATTTATCCATAAACTCATTGTAACTTATCTCTTTAAAACTACTTACATCATATTCCGTATTAGTAGGATTATTTATATAATTATTTATTTTATCGTCCCAGTGTACTAGGATATAAGATAGTATTGCAGTTGTAGATATTATAGTCATACATAGAATTGCAATTAACATTATATAGATATTTCTAATTCTTTTAGAATCAAACTCATTTTTCATTTTTTACCTCCGATAAATTAATTATACACTAAAAATACCAATTTGACAAAGAAAAATATGCATGATACCATGTTTGTAGTTTGAAAAAACGGGGTGAATTTTGTGAGTTTTAGAAGAAAATTAAGTGCAATTCTTACTATTGTTGATATCTTAGTAATTATGCTTGTTGTAGTAATTAAGAATAATATAACAGTAAATAAGATAGAGAAAAAAGATACAGTTGCAGCTGCAAATGTTCTTATGAATAGTGATTGCGCACTTGATATTTATAGAGATAAAGAGATTGAGGAATATATAGAATCTCGACCTGTAATTGTTTATGATGATATGACTATGGATGAACTTGCTGCAAAACTTGATAGAGTACTTCATTCTACTATGTCAGGTAAAGGTTATTTAGTTGCATCATATTCACTTGAACAAGGTGTTGATCCATATTTAGCTACTGCAGTAATATTACTTGAAACTGGATGTAACTCTACTTGTAGTACAATGGTTAATACTTGTCATAACGTTGGTGGTCAAAAAGGTTCAGGATGTGGTGCGTATGCATTGTTCCCAACACTTGATGATGGAATACGTGCATTTGTTGATAACTTAAATAGAAATTACTTTAGTAGAGGTTTAACTATACCAGAGACAATTGGACCTAAGTATGCTGAATCTAAAGAATGGCCTACTAAAGTAAACAATTATATTAATAAAATTAAAAATGCGTAACCTTAGTGTTGCGTTTTTGGTTTAATTTCATATAAATATTGTGTAAAAATCTTGAAATGGTGTAAAAACGACATAATAAAAATCTTGAAATGGTGTAAATTGTGGTTGAAAAAATCTTGAAATGGTGTAAATTGTGCTTATGGAGGATACTTATGAAAAGAAAAATATATGATAAAATTATGGATTGGAAAGAAAAATCTAATGGAAAGACTGCTTTACTTATAGATGGTGCTCGTCGTGTTGGGAAAAGTTATATTGCAGGAGAGTTTGCAAAAAAACAATTATGAAAGTTATATTTTAGTAGATTTTAACAAGGTTCCTGATGATATTAAAAATTTGTTTGATAATTATTTAGATAATTTAGATGATTTATTCTTATATCTTTCTAATTATTATGGTGTTAAACTAATAGAAAGAAAAAGTGTGATAATATTTGATGAAGTACAATTATATCCGAAAGCAAGATCAGCAATTAAATATTTAGTTGCAGATGGAAGATATGATTATATAGAAACTGGTTCTTTAGTATCAATTAAAGAAAATGTTAGAGATATTCTAATTCCTTCAGAAGAGCAACACATTGAATTATATCCACTTGATTTTGAGGAATTCTTATGGGCGTTAGGTAATGAAACATTAATGGAATTTATAAAAAAATGTTTTATAGAAAAAAATCCAATGGGTGATTCTATGCATAGAAAGGTCATGGATTATTTTAGAAAGTATATGATAATAGGTGGAATGCCACAGGCTGTCTTGGAATATATAAATACAAATGATTTTTCTAAAGTTGATCAGGTTAAAAGAAATATTTTAGAATTATATAGAGCAGATATTAAAAGACACGCAGGAAAATATAGCCTAAAAGTAGAAAGTATATTTGATAGTATTCCGTCACAGTTACAAAGACATGAAAAAAAGTTCTCTCAAGTCGCCTAAAGTGTTGCTGTGATGATTAAAGTATGATAATATATAG
>CAMJTE010000066.1 GCA_946408655.1 uncultured Caryophanales bacterium
ACATATAATTCATATACACTATCTCCTAGGTATGCTAAAACAAGTGAATTCATGATACCTCTCCTAACATTTTTATCTTTTCAGCATTATTAAGTATATCCAATTGATATTTAGAAATTCTACACAATATTTCAAATCTTTCACTCTTAGATTTTCCTTCTTTAATTAATTCTGCATTATGTGATTCTAGATTAGATAATACAGTTAATTCATTAATTGTTGCACAATCTCTAATATTAGATGTATCAGCTAAGTCCGGATTTAACTCACGCCATTTTTTAGCAGTGATTCCAAATAAAGCAACATTAAGTACATCAGCTTCTTCTGCATATTTTAGCCACTTTCTATTTTTGTAATAATAGTTCTCTTTTAATATATAATTCTTAATTGCATCAGTATGTATTAAATAATTATTTTTCGTAAGAATTCTTTTAATATCCCATTCCTTATTCTGATTTTCTTCTTTTTTTAATCTTTCAAATTCTTTTATTAAGTAAAGTTTGAAAACTGGGCTTATTGCTGAAGCAAACTCAAAAGCAATATCTTTATGTGCATAAGTTCCTCCATATTTTCCACGTTTAGAATATATTCCAATAGCATTAGTACTATCACACCACTTTTTAACACTCAAAGTAAATGTATGAAGTCCTGCTTCTTTTCTAAACCCGTCGAATTCGACGGTATTAAAATTAGGATTATAAATCATCTCCCATGTACCTAAAAACTCTAAAGTAATTCTATTTCTAAGCCAATTTTTTATTATATCGTCTGATGTAGAATTTCCTTCTTTTACTTTTGTAAAATCAGAAATACATATATAATCTTTATCTTCTAAGTTAAATACATTAACCTTGACATTTTGCACTTCAATTACTTTATTTGACATATAATACTCTCCCCCAACTAAATAATCTTAATATCTATCAAATGTTATTTCTTTAATATAACCATTTTTAATATCATTTAAAACAATACTAAATACTTTATCGTAATCAATATCTCCACCTTTTATTAGGCATCCTCTTTTCTTACCAATAATATCTAAGGCATCAACAAATTCATCATCACTATAACTAGTAATGCCATATCTTTCTTTTAGTTTTTCTGGATATAATTTATATAATGTATTTAGTATATAATTAACTACTTGATTAATTGGTAATACTTCTTCTTTAATTGCAGTTAAACTAGCAAGGTTATAAGCAATATCATCTTCAAACTTAGGCCATAATATTCCTGGAGAATCAAGTAACTCTATATCTTTATCTACTCTAATCCAATCTAAGTTCTTAGTAACTCCAGGTTTGTTTCCCACACCAACTGTTTTCTTGCCTACTAATCTATTTATCAAAGTACTCTTACCTACATTAGGTACTCCTACTACAAGAACTCTAATTTTACGAGAAGTCTTCATATTCTTTTCCTTCATCTTACTAAAAACATCCGCCATTAATTCTTTAGTCTTATTAACTAAATAAGTTAATTTCTTTTCTTCCGTAAGATTAGTCTTAACAACTAGATAGCCTTTAGACTCATAGTATTTAACCCACTTATCAGTTTCTACTTTATCGCATAAATCATACTTATTCATTATAAGAATTCTTTTTTTATTACCTATATAATTATCTATATCAATAATCTTAGATGACTTAGGCATTCTTGCGTCTACAACTTCATATACGACATCTATTAGATTAATAGACTCACTAATCAATCTTTTAGTCTTTGCCATATGTCCTGGATACCAATTGATAACCGTATTAGAAAACACTTTATCTTTATTTTCAGCCATGTGAATCACTTCCTTTTTCTTTAACATTATATCATAAATTATTCTAAACTATTGTAATTTCATCCAAATTCAAAATATATTGTTTTATTTCATAAGTACACTTTGGATGTTTTGAAAATTGAATTAATATCATCCTTAATGCATAGAAGCATTTTATAATAATTTCATTTTGCATTGACCAATATTCTTCATTATAATCATTAGATTCTAGATTATGCGCTGGTTTCTGTCTTTTTTTTCTTATATCCTTCAACACTTTTATAACACTTTCTTTATAATTGCTATTATCACTTAGATTTAAGTCAATCCATTCAGAAAATAAAGTAATACTTGCTTTTTCAGTCCCGTCATCATTTTTTGTATTTTCAATTTTTTTAAACAAAATTGAATTTGTTGTAAAAAAATCTTTATTAATATCATTTATAAATAACTTTTCTAAAACCATAATAAAATTATCATAATTTCTTTTTGTTGGAGAGAATATTGTTCTAAAGTCAAATACTTTTTCTTCATATATATTGAAATTAGTTTTATAGAAATTAGGCATTTTTAATGAATTAACAACATTATTAATCTCTGTTCTCATTTCTATCATAATTTGATAAATTGGTGTATTATTAGACCACCTTCCATATAATAATTGTTCAACAAAATTTGGATGTATTGTATATTCTTGTTGATTATTTAGCATATATTTACTCCAATGCATTTGATCCTCAACAGATAATTTATTCAAATCTGTTAGAAATACACCAATAGCTCTCTTAAATTTTCCATTTTTTCTAAAATATGCCATGCCAAAGTCTTTAATATACTCATAATCTCTTTGTCTATTTATAAACTCATCACTTAATAAGATATATCCCCTAATACCATCAAATTTAAAAATATATTTTGGGTTAACAACATACTCTTCTACGATAGTTGGATCAAAATATATTATTTTTAAATGATGTTCACCCTTTTTTAACATCTTTGCAAACTTTTTTTCATTTGATATTTTTTTAGAAGATAATACCCTTTTGGTAGGAAAAAGAACAATATCGTGTAAATCACCATTAATCAGTTGTATTTGTTCATCAATAGATAAAAATGATGGTAAAAGTTTAATTGTCGGATTATCTGTATATTTTGATGATATTACTTCTATTTTTTCTTCATTTATTAATTCAATTAATATATTTTTAATTATTTCAAGATTCTCATAAAAAAACACTTCATTATTTAGCACATTAACAATATTAAATCCATTTTCAATCTCTATTTTTGATAGATATACACTTGTTCCATTACAGTTGTTGCTTTTAATATACTTATCTATTATTGAATTCAATATTTTATCCTTGTAATCCATAAATATCCCCCTACTCATTATAGCTTTATTACTTCAACTTCATATTTTAAAATTACATCTACTTTTTCTTCTTCATAAACTATAATTTTATCAATATATTTTGTAATTATATCTCTATATAATTCTTCTATTATTTCATCAGCTAATTTTTTTCAAATTTAATAACTCAATAATTTTGTTATATAAATCATTTTGTCTAATTCTATGTTTTGTACATATTTTTTTATTCAGACTATTTCTGCAGTAGTAATAACTATTTTTCTTGCCTTTAACTAATGCCATAGGCCCATTACAATCAGCACAAAATAAATAACCAGATAATAAATCGTTTTTATTAGTACTTCTTCTTTGTACTTTTAACATTTCTTGAACTTTATCAAATACCTCTTTAGAAACTAATTCTTCATGATGATTTTCAAATTTTATCCAATCTTTTTCTGGATTCTTTACTTCTTTATGACTTATATAGTTTTCATTTCTTCTTTTACCTTGTACTAAAGTTCCTGTATAGTTTTCATCTCTTAGTATTCTATCAATTATTTCATAATTCCATTTATTATCTTTCTTAGGTTTGGTATATCCTAAATTATGAATTTTTTTATAAAGTGCAGGAGTCATTATTTCTCTCTTGTTCAATTTTTCAGCTATTTCAGATTTAGTCATTCCTAGTAAAAACATATTGAATATTTTTCTAACTACATCTGCTGCCTCATCATCAACTATTAATTTATGAATATCTTCTGGATTTTTTCTATATCCATAAATAACTGAAGATCCAACAAAGTTTCCATTTTCTTTATTTATTCTTAATGATTTTTTAACTTTAACTGAAGTTTCATATGCCATATGATCATACATCATATTTTTAAGTGAAACATCCAATCGTTCCATAATGTTATCATGCTTTAAACTATCAAAATCATCATTGATTGAAATAAATCTTACATTTCTATCAGGAAAATAATAATGTAAATAATAACCCACTTGAATGTAATTTCTTCCGAGTCTTGATAAATCTTTAACTATTACTGTATTAATTAAACCAGACGCAATATCTCTTAAAAGATTTTGAAAACCAGGTCTATCAAAAATTGTTCCACTATAACCATTATCAATATACTTTTCAACTATTTTTAAATCATTATTTTCACAATAATAGTCAGCCAATTTAATTTGATTATCTATACTATCAGAATCACTGTAACTTTCATCTCTTGATAATCTTATATATGCTCCAACATTATAATTTGACATAGTTTCAACTCCCTTCATTATTATATCAAAAAAGTAGGATTTCTCCTACTCGTCAGTTCGTAAATAAAAACATTCCGAACATTGTAATATTATAATCTTACTATTAATACCTATTTTAGATTTCCTGATCTATCAACTTTATAAATTACATCATATTCATCTTCAGTTGGTTCTTCCCATCTTGATTCAAGTTTCTTCATTAATCCTTCATCCAAATAGAAATCTGACCCACCGCTTCCTTCAAGTACTCTTTGATTTCTTTCTTCAATGTTTTGTTTCCAAGTTTTATCATCTACACATACATAATGTATTTCACATTCTACTCCATTGTTTTTATAGTATTCTTTTATTTCTTTTCTATCTTTACTTGACCAAAGTCCTCTTTCAAAAATTACATTAGCACCCGCCGAAGCGATTTCACCAACTTTTTTAGTTAAGTACTTATTTAATCTTTCTGAAAATATGTTATAAAATTCACCTTGCTCATTATTTATTAATTCATAGGTAGCTTCATCTGGCGAGATTATTACTGCATTTAATGAATCTTTTAATTGTTTTGAATAATAACTTTTACCGCTACAAATTTTACCACATACTAATATTACTTTTCCCATAGATACCTCCTTATCTTTCTTTCATTAATCCATCTGGTGTTAGAATATAAAGGGCATTTACTACTTCATTAATATATTTTCTATCATGAGATACACTAATTATAGTACCTTTATATTCATTTAAAACTTTTCTAATAACCGGATTTGATAATGGACTTACATTTCTTGTAGGTTCATCAAGTATTAAAACATCACATTTATCTAATACTAATTTAACAAGAAAAAGTTTTGACTTTGTTCCATTACTTAAATCTTTAATATTGCTAATCATTTCTTCTCTAGTAAATTTCATATTTCCTAAAAACATTCTTGCCTTTGTAATCTCATCTTTACTACCATTTGGACATATAAAATCTAGTACATATTTATAATTATTTAAAATATCATCATAGGTCTGTGGCATATAGCCAACTTTAACATCATTTCTATCTTTTAATTCATTATAGATTAATTTTATTAGAGTAGATTTACCAACACCATTTTTGCCTATAATACATAAATATATATTACCAATTACATCTAACTTTATATTCTTAGATAAAACTTTATCAGATACTTTTAATTCATCAATATCTAAATTAATAACATTCTTTGTTCTTGGCATTTCAACATCTTCAAAGAAAAAGTTAATACTTTCCTCAACATCTGGTACTTCAGTTAATTCAGTTTCATCTAGTTTTTTCTCTTGTGATTTCAAAGAGTGCATTTTCTTTTTTAATACAGCAGCACCATGTGGATCTGCTCTTGTAATTGCATTTTGTTGATATTCAACCTTTTGCATTATTCTCTGTAGCTTTTCTTGCTGTTTGTTAAATTCTCTTTTTTCAGATTTTGCTACTAGTGTTTGTTTTTCAATTTTTCTAAGTCTTTGTTCAACATAAGTATCATAATCAATTTTTAATAAAGTATGTCTACATTCAGTTTTCTTTTTTATTTGTTCTAAATGTAAAATCATATCTGCTGTATTAGCTAATAATGTTTCATCATGTGAAACATACATAATTGGCTTATTAGTATTATTAATAAATTGTTCTAACCATTCTAATGTTGAAATATCTAAATCATTAGTAGGTTCATCTAAAAATAAGATATCATATTCATTTAATAATAATTTTAAAATACTAATTTTAACTTTTTCACCACCTGATAATGTTTTTATTTTTTGTTTTAAAATATTATCAGTTAAACTAATCAAATCTAAGTATTTATATAAATTATTAATCTTATCATAATAATCACTTTCATCAATAAACAAAAATTCATATACACTTTTATCTAATTTATCAGTACTAATAGATTGTTCCAAGTAACCAATCCTATTGCCTTTTAGATTAATGTTTCCACTTATTTCAGCATATTCACAAATACCTAAAATTGATTTTAATAATGTAGATTTTCCGTTTCCTTCTTCACCAATAATAGCAAGTTTATCACCATTATTTAGTATTAAATTTAAATTTTTAATTAAATATCTATCACTAATAGATATAGTTAAATCTTTTATTTCTAACATATTATGCCTCCTTTTTCGGCATAATCAAAGTTTATGCCATACTTATTTAGTTAATATTCTCATTTTCTCACCTCTTAGTTCTTAAAAAATATTACAAATTCGTATCTATTATATCACATTTTTCTATATTTTAATTGCATCGGAATATCACTGTTATTTGAACACTTAGAAAAAGTAACAGAATCCCTTATTTTATAATGGGGTTAGCTGGAAACATCACCTCGTCAAAAACATATAAAAAAAGCACCATTTCTTATGATTTTTGGTGTTTTTTGCTCATTTTATTAAATTTTTATATAAAATATGTAAGATCTAATTCTTAGTTTTTCTTTATTTTATAAGGATTTGTTACAGGGGTTAGATAAATCATGCTCAAGCAGTTAATGTTCGTTTTTTGCAAGTTTTTTTCTTCATTATTCATGCTTATCACCT
>CAMJTE010000067.1 GCA_946408655.1 uncultured Caryophanales bacterium
CATACATTCGTCTTGTCAATGGTTTTTAATAGAAAAGTATGAATTTCCTATTATACAAAAAAAAGGATTACTTCAACCTTTTTTCCATATGATCTTTATAAAAAATTTCATCAGGTTTCATGTTAAATACTCTAGCTATTTTACACGCTAAATTATAAGATAAATTTCTTGCACCAGTTTCTATTTGACAGTAATAAGCTGCCGTAATATTTAGCTCGTTTGCCATATATTTACATGAATATCCTTTTTCATTTCTTATCTCTCTTAATTTTGTATAATGCATTTTTTCCTCCATAATTATTATAGCACAAGAACACTAGTAGTGTACTGTTAAATTTTGGAAATTATGAGAAAATATGTTTAAAAGGAAAAAAATTATTAGATGATATATGAAAGAGGTAAATATGAATAAAATTAACGTTTATAAAGAATACAACAATTTATCAGGAAATATCAAAGAATATAGGAAAATGCGAAATCTCACACAAGAACAATTAGCTGAAAAAGCAATGTGTTCTACATCCTATATTAAGCAAATAGAATCTAAAAAGAATTTTAAGAATATAACCTTCATTACTATTACAAATATTTGTAATGCCTTAGAAATTAATATATCTGATTTATTTAGAAAAAAGAAATAATGGCCATATGGCTATTTTATTTTTCTAATAGTATTTCTTTTGCATTTTCTAAGTATTGTCGATTATTAGCTTTTTGTGCTCTCAATTTTCTTAAGATTATTTTCTCTTCACTTACTATTTTATTTCTCGTACTACCAACAATACGTGCAACACGTTCATACGTATATTTTTTTCCATAATATCCATTCAAAAACTTTATAATTTGTATTTCTTCTTCAGTTAAATTACTTTTTAAATATTCATCTAAATACATACTACCTATTTTATCTTCAACATCATATTCAAAAGTATTACTACCTAAACCTACAGTATCATATATATCATTACCTTCTTCAGTTGCTGATATAAATATAGGTTCAATCCCTGGAGAAAATAATAAAGAGCATAGGCTTCTTTGGGGTATTCTTAATTTTTTCGCTAAATCTTTTAGCTCCAAACTTATGCCCTTACTTTTATATTCTTCTATTAATGATTGAATTTTTTGATAAATATGACTTGCCCTTAAAGATACTGTGATACTTTTATCCAAACATATATAATCATTTATTGCCCCAATTATTCTTGGAACAACATAATCAGATAATTTGCTTTTACAATCAATCGTATAACTGTCAATAGCTCTTATCAAACCGATAGTTCCCACTTGAATATATGTTAACAATTCTTCATACAATAATCCATCATAATCTTTACTAAAAATTTCTGCTATTTCAATAACCAACCTTAAATTACTATTTATGAGTCTTTCTCTTGCATTAGAATCTCCATAATTTTTTCTAATTACTAATTCTTTTGCTTCTTTCTCAGTTAAATTCGAATATTTACTAACATCTTTTAGATAAATATCGTATATTTTCTTATAATCCAAAATCATCACCCTTTTATGTGCAAAAATATATTATAACATTAAAAAGCAAAAGTCAATTCAAACTTTTGCTTTTAGTAATTTTTCTAACTCTTTTAATCTATTATTATCCATATTAGGAGTTCCTTCTAACCTATACTTTAAATTAAGTTTTTTATATTTATCTAATCCCATGTTATGATAAGGGAGTAGATCTATTCTTTCGATATTTTTAATTTTAGATAAATATTTTTTTAATTTAATGATATAAGCTTTATTATCATTAATTTCTGGTACAATTACCTGTCTAATCCAGAGCTTTTTATTTAGTTTCTGTATTACATCTAGAAAATAATTAAACTCCTTAATATCTTTTCCAGTTATCTTTTTATATGATGAACTATTAATAGCTTTTATATCTAGTAAAACTAAATCTGTATATCTTAGTATTTCATCTAATAAGGCTTTATCATACCCTGTACCAGATGTATCTAGCGCAGTATGAAATCCTGCTTTTTTACATTTTCTTAATATATCTAAAGTAAACTCTGATTGAAATAAAGGTTCTCCTCCTGATAATGTAACTCCACCATTTTGTTCAATAAAATTACGATACTTTCTTACTGTATTAACAATCTCATCAGATGTAGTAAGTAGATTATTAGCTTTTTCCCAAGTATCAGGATTATGACAAAATAAGCATCTTAATGGACAACCTTGCATAAATATAACAATACGTAAACCCGGTCCATCGGCAAGGCCTAAGGTTTCAATTGAATGAATATAGCCTTGCATTATAGCGAACCATGGAAAGTTCTTGAAATAACTTCCTCTTGTTGTTTCTTAGTTAGTTTATTAAAGTTTACTGCATACCCAGATACTCTAATTGTTAAATTTGGATACTTATTAGGATTATTCATTGCATCTACTAACATTTGTCTATCTAATACATTAACATTTAGATGATGTCCGCCTTGTTTAAAATATCCATCTAATACTTGTACTAAATTTGATACTCTAGCCTCCTTTGGTCCTAGTGTTTCCGGTGCCATACAGAATGTATTCGAAATACCATCTAGACATATTCTATAAGGGATTTTTGCAACACTAGAAAGTGAGGCAAGGGCACCTGATTTATCTGCTCCTTGCGTTGGGTTAGCTCCTGGTGCGAATGGTACACCTGCACTTCTTCCGTCTGGTGTTGCCCCTGTATTATTACCATATACCACATTTGATGTAATAGTTAAAATTGATAACGTATGAGATGCATTACGATATAACGGATATCTTTTAAGTTCATTATAAAATTTAGTAACAAGTTTTACCGCAATATCATCTGCTCTATCATCGTTATTACCGTATCTAGGAAAATCTGATTCATTATCAAATGTCTGAGTTATACCACGCTCATCTCTTTTAACTCGTACATTACCATATTTAATTGCTGCAAGTGAATCAGTTACAACTGAAAGTCCTGCTACACCGAATGCCATAACTCTATTTACAATGGTATCATGAAGGGCCATTTGAATACTTTCATAAGCATATTTATCATGCATATAATGAATTATATTTAAAGCATCAACATAAGTTTTAGCTACTTTTCTAAGAACCTTGCTATAAACTTTAATTACTTCATCATAATTTAAATATTCGCCTTCTATTTGCTCAATATCATCAATGACAACAGTACCACTTATTTCATCTCTACCACCATTTAAGGCATATAAAAGTGCTTTTGCAAGATTAACTCTTGCTCCAAAGAATTGCATTTGTTTACCTTCAATCATAGCTGATACACAACACGCAATAGCATAATCAGGACCATATATTGGTCGCATTAAATCATCATTTTCAAATTGTAATGTATGAGTAATTATAGCCATATGCGATGCATACTTCTTAAAGTTATCTGGTAGCTTAGTACTCCATAACACAGTCATATTAGGTTCTGCTGATGTACCAATATTATTTAATGAATTTAAAATACGAAATGATGTTTTAGTAATAAATGATTTTGTATCATTAAGCATACCACCAATAGATTCAGTAACCCAAGTTGGATCTCCAGCAAATAATTCATCATATTCTGGTGTACGTAAATGGCGTACTAGTCTTAATTTAATTACAAACTGATCAATTATCTCTTGTGCTTCTTCTTCTGTTAGAATACCTTTATCCATGTCTCTTTTAATATAGATATCTATAAAAGTTGTATTTCTACCAATACTTGTTGCCGCACCATTATTCTGTTTAACAGCTGCAAGATAAGCAAAGTATAACCATTGTACCGCTTCTTTAGCACAAGTAGCTGGCTTTGATATATCATATCCATAACGAGATGCCATTTTTACAGTTTCTTTTAATGCTTTAACCTGTTCTCTTACTTCTTCTCTAAGTCTTATTATCGAATTATTAATTGTTCCGGCAAGTTTATCTAAATCTTCTTCCTTTTTAGCGATTATATAATCTGCTCCATATAAAGCCATTCTTCTATAATCGCCAATAATTCTACCACGACCATAAGCATCAGGAAGTCCCGTTATTAAATGATTAGTACGAGCTTTTCTAATATCCTTAGTATAAGCATCAAATACTCCATCATTATGTGTCTTTCTAAACTCTACAAATTTATCATAAATATCTTTATCCATTCTAAATCCATATGCTTCTAAAGACTTTTTAACCATGCGCATGCCACCATAAGGATTGATAATACGCTTTAATGCCTCATCAGTTTGAAGACCTACTATAACCTCATTTTTTCTATCTATATATCCTGGTTCAAAATTATCAATACCAGCAATTATATCAGTTTCAACATCTAACACTCCACTAATTGCTTCTTTTTTTAGAAGTGATTCACACTTTTTCCACACTTTAGCAGTTTTACTAGATTTACCTGTTAAAAATGATTCATCCCCTGTATATTCATCATAGTTCATTTCAATAAAATTTGCTACATCTATATTTTTTTGCCACTTAATTCCTTTAAAACCTTCCCATGCGACTTCAAAATATTTAACACTTTCTTCATTCATACTACATACCTCCTAATTTATTCATAAATTCTTCTTCGCTCCATACTGGAATACCTAATTTTAGTGCTTTATCATACTTACTTCCAGGAGACTCTCCTACTATTACCGCTGCAGTATTCCCACTAACACTACTAGTAACATCTCCTCCAGCACCTTCAATTAACTTCTTAGCTTTATTTCTAGTTAGACTTTCAAGTGTCCCAGTAAGTACAAAGTGTAAGCCATTAAAATTATCATTTATCTTTGTTGCACCACCTAAATAGTTCATATTTAAACCAATAACTTTTAATTCTTCTATTAAGCTTTTATTTTCTAAAAAGTAATCAACAATACTTTTAGCTATCTTATCGCCAATATCAGTAATACATCTTAAGTCTTCAAAAGTAGCTCCCATTAATTTATCCATAGTCTCATAATGCTTAGCAAGTATACTTGATTTTTTCTTACCAACATGTTTAATACCTAAACCAAAGATTAATTTTTCTAAAGAATTATTTTTACTTTTTTCAATTGAATTAAGTAAGTTATCAATACTTTTTTTACCAAAGCCTTCTAACTCTTGTAATTCTTGCTTTTTATCTTTTAAATAGTAAAAATCAGGTATTCTTTTTAAATATCCATAGTTATAAAAATCTTCTACTATAGCATCTCCAAAACCTTCAATAAACATTGCATCTCTACTTACAAAGTGAATTAAACCTTCAATCTTTCTCGCATCACAGTTTTTGTTTAAACAATAATATGCTGCTTCATTCTCACTTCTAATAAGTTTACTACCACATATTGGACATTCTTTAATCATCTCAAAAGGTAATTCGTTACCAGTTCTTCTTTCTTTAATTACTTCAACTACTTCAGGAATAATATCTCCTGCTTTTCTAATTGATACAGTATCTCCTACTCTAATATCTTTGCTTTTTATATAGTCTTCATTATTCAATGTCGCACTTCTAACTACGCTTCCCGCAAGTCTTACTGGATTAAGATCCGCTCTTGGAGTTACTTTACCAGTACGTCCTACACAAAACTCTATATTAGTTAACTTAGTTAAAACTTGTTTAGCAGGAAACTTATAAGCGATAGCCCATCTTGGAACTTTGGCCGTACTACCTAATCTTTTTTGGTCAGAGAGGTTATCTACTTTAATAACAATACCATCAATATCATATTCAAGATTATCTCTTACTTCTGCATAGTGAGCAATATAATCTTCAATCTCAGTAATATCATCTATTTTTCTAATATTAGGATTAACAGTAAAGCCTAGACTTTTCATAAACTCTAGTGCTTCCATTTGACTATTAATTCCATACTTTTCTGGGTTAGGCAAATGATATAAGAAGGTTGCTAAATTTCTACTGGCTGCTACTTTACTATCTAACTGTCTAACAGAACCAGCGGCTGCATTTCTTGGATTCGCAAATAAATTTTCACCCTTATTTTCTCTTTCATCATTTAACTTATTAAACGATGATATAGGCATATATATCTCACCACGAACCTCAATATCAATATCCTCCGGTAAACTTAAAGGTACATTCTTAATTGTTCTTACATTATGAGTTATATCTTCACCAACTACACCATCTCCACGAGTAGCCGCACTCACTAATTTACCATTTTCATATTTTATTGAAACAGAAAGGCCATCTATTTTAAGTTCACATACATAACTTACTTTTGGAACCACTTTACGCACACGCTCATCGAACTCTTTTATCTCATCTATATTAAACACATCACCAAGCGACATCATAGGAACTTCATGAGTAACTTTTTTAAAACCACTTACAACTTGCCCTCCTACTCTTAAAGTTGGAGAATCATTTCTAACTAAATTAGGATTAAGCGTTTCTAATTTAATTAACTCATCCATCATATCATCATACTCTTGATCAGTAATACTAGGTGTATCCAATGTATAATATTCATAATTTGCAATATTTAATTTTTTAATTAGTTCATCAATACGTTTTTCTACCATATTTATCACCTAATACATTTTACCATGAATTAGAGCAAAAAAGTGTTGCAGGTGCAACAAAATTGCTTTTGAATTTATAAATCTTTATCGCTACAAATTATTTAAGGGTAAACTCAAAAATAAAAGTTACAATTTAATATCTAAAATTTGACAAAAA
>CAMJTE010000068.1 GCA_946408655.1 uncultured Caryophanales bacterium
GATATTTCTGCAATATATTGCTAATTCTCCATCAGCACTTTGTTTAAAAAGAGACAAGAAATATTAAAGATAGAATTAAAGATAATATCGCACCATCTACACTAGGACTTTATGATGTAGTTGTACTTGAAGAGAATGATAAAAAATATATAAAGGTAATAATAGCTAAAGGTGATGATAGCCCTTATTATTTAAAAGGAATGGGGATGACACCTGATAGTTGTTTTATTAGAGTTGGAAGTTCTATACAAAATATGCCTTATGATATTATTAATAATAGGGTAGATAAGAAAATTAGAAACTCATTAAGAAAGATTGTATCTCCTAAACAAGATTTAACATTTAGTCAGTTAAAGATTTATTATGAAGAAAAGGGATATAAAATTAATTCTAATTTCTTAAAACAATTGGAGTTATATACTGATGATGGAAAGTATAATTATAACGCATATCTTCTTGCAGATAATAATACTATTTCAATTAGGTTTGGAAAATATGAAGGAACAAATGCAGTTAATTTAATTGAAAATGAAGATTTTGGAAATTGTTCTATAGTAAAAGCAACAAAGAATATTTTAAACAAATTAGAAATTGAAAATAGAATTTATACTAAAATAGAATATCCAGAAAGAAAAGAAATTAAAATGTATGATTTTGTTGCTGTAAGAGAAGCAGTTGTTAATGCAATAGTTCATAATGATTGGTCTAATGAATATTCACCTAAATTTGAAATGTTTAGTGATAGACTAGTTATTTCATCAAATGGTGGTATTCAGTCATCAACTACTAAAGAAGAATTTTTAGAAGGATATTCATTGCCTAAAAACAAAGAATTAATGAAAGTGTTTAATGATTTAGATTTAGTAGAGCAAATGGGAACAGGAATAATCAGAATATTGCAGAGTTATGATAAAAGTTCTTTTGAATTTTTTCCAAACTTTATCAGGGTTACATTTCCTTTTAACAAAAATGAATTTGATATTAAAAAACACATTGCTAAAAACAATAATAAAAATTCCTTAACTGAAACAGAGAATTCAATTATAAAATTAATTGAAGATTCACCAAGAATTAATCAAGAAACAATTGCAAGATTGTTAGATGTTAATGTTAGAACAGTTCAAAGGAATATAAAAAATCTCATTGATAAGGGATTAATTGAAAGAATAGGTTCAAATAAGACAGGCCAATGGGCAATAAAAAAATAGTACTTAATAATCTATAAAGGTAGTTTAACACTGCCTTTAATTTTATTGTAAAAAAATATAAAAAGCATGATATAATTAAGTAGGAGAGTGCATATGAGAGTAATTATAAGCGCAGGAGGAACTGGTGGACATATCTATCCGGCTTTAGCTATAGTAAATTGTATAAAAGAAAAAGAACCAGATAGCAAGTTTTTATATATAGGTACACATAATCGTATGGAAAAAGATATTGTACCTAAGTATGATATTCCATTTATTGGTATTGAGATGTATGGATTTAATAGAAAGAATTTATTTAAAAATTTTAAAACAATTAAATGCTTATTTAAAAGTAAAAGACAGTTAAAGAAAATAATTAAAGAGTTTAATCCAGATATAGTAATTGGAGTAGGGGGATATATTACATTTCCTGTAATTACAACTGCGCATAAACTAGGTTATAAGACATTTATTCATGAACAAAATAGTGTTGCTGGTAAAGCAAACTTAATGATGGCTGATTGTGTAGATTTAATAGGTGTATCATTAAAATCATCGATGGGTGAATTTCCAACTAGAAAAGTAGTATTTACAGGCAATCCTTGTGGAGAGAATGCATTGAAAGTTAAAAAGATTGATAAAACTACTTTAGGTTTTACTAAAGGTAAAAAATTAGTAGTTGTAGTAATGGGATCATTAGGTGCAGAAAACGTTCATACATTTATGAAAGAAAATATAGGCAAATTTAGTGATAAAAAGTATGAAGTATTATATATTACTGGTAAGAATAATTATGAAGATATTAAATCTATTAAGCATCCTAGTAATGTAAAACTATTACCATACTTAGATAATCTTGCTGGATTATTTAAAGATACAGATATTTTAATAACTAGAGCAGGAGCATCTACATTAAGTGAGATAATAGCCTTAACTGTACCATCAATATTAATACCATCTCCATTTGTACCTAATAATCATCAATACAAAAATGCCTTAGATTTAGTAAATAATAATGCTGCTTTAATGGTAGAAGAAAAAGATTTAACATTTGATAATATTGATTCTAGTATTAATAAATTATTAAATGATAAAAAGTATTATTTAGATATGAAGAAGAATCTAGAAAGCATGCAAGTAAATGACAGCGCAACTATTATTTATAATAATATAAAAAAACTAATAGATAGGAAGTAGTTATGGAAATAATAGAAGAAATAGAAAAATTAAATATTGGAGAAGTTATTAAGAATGCAGATATGAGAGAATACACTACTTATAAAGCAGGTGGTAAGGCTCTTGGTATTGTTATTCCTGATGATGTAAGAGGTTTAATTAAATTACTTAAATTCTTAAAAGATAATAAGATTAAACATAAAATATTAGGTAATGGTTCTAACTTAATATTCTCAGATTCATTATATAATGGTATATTAATAAAATTAGATAACTTTAATAAGTTAGAATTTAATGATAACTATGTTACTGTAGGTGCAGGATATCCTTTAACTAAACTCGCACTTCGTACGGCACGTAGAGGTCTTACTGGATTAGAATTTGCATCAGGTATTCCTGGTACTGTAGGTGGTGCAATATACATGAATGCTGGAGCCTATAAGATGGACATGGGATATATTACTACTACAGTAAAAGTATTAGATCCTAATCTAGAAGTTAAAATACTTACTAATCAAGATTTAGATTTTCACTATCGTAGTAGTTTCTTACAAAAAGTGAGTGGTTATATATGCCTAGAAGCTACGCTATTACTTCGTAAAGGTGATACAGAAGCTATCATGGAAGTAATTAAAGATAGAAAACAAAGAAGAATAGAATCACAACCACTAGAATATCCATCAGCAGGTTCTGTATTTAGAAATCCAGATGGAGATTATGCAGGAAGACTAATAGAAGAGATAGGATATAAAGGATATTCTATAGGGGATGCCATGGTTAGTTTAAAACATGCTAATTTTATCATAAACAAAGGTAATGCGAGTGGTGATGATATTAAGAAACTTATTAAGGAGATTAAATCTAAAGTTAAAGAGAAATATAATATTGACCTAAAGGTTGAACAAGAATTTGTAGAATAGGTGCTTATGAAAAAAAAGAATAAAAGGAATAAATCTAAGCGTAGATTAAAGAAGAAGGCTTTAATTATATTTTTAGTAGTAATTATTATAATAGTTATAACTATATTTACAGTACTTAATACTCATATTACTAATATTTATATTAAAAATAATAATTACTTATCTGATGAAGAGATTATAGATATAGCAGGTTTAAAAGATTATCCAACGATAATAGATGCTAATACATTATCTATAAAAACTAAGTTAGAGAAAAACTTATATATTAGAAAGGCTAAAGTATATAAAAAAGGTTTTTTTAATCAAGTATATATAGAAGTATTTGAAAATTATCCATTATTCTATTATCACGATAAGACATATTTATATAATTTAAAAACTACTAGTGATTCACATATAGTACCCATAGTTACTAATGATATACCAGGTGATATATATAATGATTTTGTAAATGCATTAAGAAGCGTTGATTTAGATATATTAGAGCGTATTTCAGAGATTAAATATGATTCTAATGGTATAGATAATGAAAGATTCTATTTAACTATGAATGATGGAATATATGTATATTTAACATTATCAAAATTTGATAAAATAAATGATTATGACGAGATAGTATCTACACTAGGAGATAAGAAAGGTATACTATATCTAGATAGTGGAGAATACTTTGAAATATTTAAGAATTAGAGGGATTGTATGAAAAAAGGATTTACGTTAATAGAGATACTTGCAGTTGTTACAATTATAGGATTAATATTTATACTAGTTATACCTAAAATAGCAACATCACTTAAAAATAAAAAAGGTGATGTAGATACTACAACAAATAATATAGTACTAGCAGCAGCAAAGAGTTATGTTCAAGATAATCATGATAAGTTTGATAAAACTGATAATAATACATATTGCTTGCCTATTAGTACATTAACAAAAAAAGAATATTTAGAATCCCCTGTAAAGAACGTTACAGATGATGTAGATATTACTAATACAAAGAGTGTCAAAATAACTTATGATAAAGGATTTAAGTATGAAATAGTGGATAAGAAAGAGTGTGAAGTGGTATATATTCCACCGTGTGAATATGATTATTGTGATTTAAATGGCAAAGGTTATACTCAAGTTGAATATTTATTGAGTACAGGAACACAGTATATTGATACAAATTATAAACCAAATCAAGATACGAAAATTGAAATAGATGGAATTATACAAGGTAGGGTTGGAAATTCATTGTTTGGTGTAAATACATATTTTGTTTTGACTAATTCAGGAGAAGATAATGGTAATTATTACAGATTTAAATATAATTCTAAAGTATATGATAGTAACGTTAAAATTAATACTAGACAAAAATTTACATTAGACAAAACAGGCATATATATTAACGATGAAAATGTTCAAACTTTTTCTAATAATACTTTTGAATCACCATATAATATGCTTTTGTTTGCTAGAAACAGTAGTTCAGGAAATGCAGAAGATAATGCAGAGGCTAAGATTTATTCAAGTAAAATTTATAATAATAATAATATAGTACGTGATTATATTCCTGCTATTGATGTATCTAATCGGCCTTGTTTATTTGATAAAGTAGGAAAACAATGTTACTACAATCAAGGAACAGCGGATTTTGTTATAAATTTACCTTATACAGTAAAATTTGATGCTAATGGTGGAACTATACCAACAGGCTTTAATTGGACTGGTAGTGGTAATACTGCAACAAAAAGAGTTATTTATGAACAAACATATGGAGAATTACCAACACCAATAAGAGAAGGTTATACGTTTTTAGGATGGAGCAGGAGGCTAGATGGAATAATAGCAAACAACAGCAATAATCTTCCTAGTGAATATCAAGAAGTTGAATATATAGAAAGTACAGGAACACAGTGGATAAATACATATTTTCGCCCTAAATCTAATGAAAAATATAAATATCAATTAGACTTTAAGTTAATAGATTTAGAAAAAGAAATTCAGTCTGTAATGGGAAATGATACAGCGGATATAAGAGTTGACAAAAATGGATTTTGGAATGGAAATGAAGAATTGCCATATATAGGTACAAATAGAAATAATCTTGCTTTTGAAATTATACCTAATAATGGAAAATGGATAAAGAAAAGATTTGTCAATGAAGAAATTGCTTATCAATTAGAAACTGGTTATTGGTATAACGATTATATAGCGATTTTTACCAATCTGGCTTATAAAACCCAACGTATTTCAAAGGCAAAAGTATTTAGCGCAAAAATTTGGAATAAAGATATTTTAATAAGAGATTTCATCCCATGCTATTCTACTGTATCAGTAACTGATGTGAATGGAATTACAAAAGGTGCAAATACAAAAGGTTTATATGATACAGTAGAAGGAAAATTTTATACAAACCAAGGTTCAGGAGAGTTTCTTAAAGGAGAAAATGTATATAGTGAAGTAACATCAAGCACAATAGTAACTAATCCTGAAAATCATACACTATATGCTATATGGGAACCAAGTAGTTAATAATATTTATATAACAAGCAAATAATAAGAATAATTATTATTTGCTCAATATAAATGTTATTAGAATTTACTGTAAAATTATAATTATAAAATACAAATTTTAATAATCAATAATTAATAGGTTCTGTACCTTTTAAATAGTACAGGATCTTTTTTTATAGACTATCTTTAGTTGCAAAAAACTTGTAATTTAAAATTATTGGATATTTTTAAATTACAATTATCATATATTAATAAATTGCGAAAAAGTTTAATTATTAAGTGAGAATAATCTCGTTTTTGTTTATAATTATATTGTTTAGAAGTAGTTGAAAATTATTGTTGTATTATATATAATAATTTTGTAAAAGAAAGTAGGAAAACATATGAAGAATAAAAAAGGATTAACATTAGTAGAACTATTAGCGGTAATAGTAATATTAGCTGTAATACTAGTGATAGCAGTACCACAAATATTAAAAACAATAGAAGCAAGCAGAATGGGTGCGATAGAAAGTAGTGCAAAACTAATTGCAAGTAATGCAGATGAATATTATTTAGCACAGCAAACATTAGATCCAAATTATACAGGATCAGGAGTAACATGCGAAGATGTATCAAAATTAAGTAATGATTATGAAAGTTGCAGTATAACATACAATAATGGAAAAGCAACAGTAAAACTAAAAGGAGCAGCAGTTGATGAAATGTTAGAAAGATTAGGAATAGATTATGTTGATTTACTATTACTTCATCAACCAGCAGGAGATTATATAACAGGTTATAAAATGATAGAAAAAGCTGTTAGGGATTTTTCAAAAATAAAAGTCACAATTTAATTAGCCCATGGAGTAATAAC
>CAMJTE010000069.1 GCA_946408655.1 uncultured Caryophanales bacterium
AAAAGACTACTGTCTTTAGTTTACAGAATTAATATAAACTTTTTCAGCAGTCTCCACTAGCGCGTGTCATATTTTTACTTTTGGCAACCACATAAAATATTCTATACAATTCTAAATCTACGTTCACTATAAGTCCTCCTTATAGATATTATAACATATATATATTTTACTTATCAATACTTTTATCATACAATGAACTTAGGAGGAGATATTATGTTTAAAGATATGAATATTGTAATAGGAGTTACAGGAGGTATTGCTGCATATAAAGTATGTGGACTAATAAACTATTTAAAAAGTGAAGGAGCAAATATCGATATTATTATGACTAGGTCTGCAACTAACTTTATCACACCACTTACATTAGAAACTTTATCTGGTAATAAAGTAATAACAGATATGTTTAAAAGTCCTGATTACAGAGAGGTTGAACACATTTCTCTTGCAATGAAAGCAGATTTGTTTTTAATAGTTCCTGCTACTGCTAATATTATAGGTAAAGTTTCATGGGGGATTGCTGATGATATGTTATCAACTACAATTATGGCAACTAAAGCACCCGTAATATTCGCACCAGCAATGAATAACAACATGTATGAAAATAAAATAGTTCAAGAAAACATTGAAAGATTAAAGAATTTTGGTTATAAATTTATAGAACCTGATACTGGACATTTAGCATGTGGATATGTAGCATTAGGAAAACTTCCTAAAACTAAAACAATAATTGAAAATGTAAAACAATTAATAAAGGAGAAATAACATGAATGAATTAGATAAATTTATAAAAGAAATGAATTTAGTATTTACTAACACACTTACGAGTGATGATTTTTGTGTAGTTGGTTTTGATTTAGACAAACAAGAAGTTAATTATGATAACTCAATAAGTTTATATGAACTTATAAACAAATTTAATACAGTTTATCAAAAGTTTAAAACTGAATATAACAATCTTAACATTAATCTAGCAGAAAAAATAGAGTTTGTTAGATATTATAAAAATGAGAATTATAAATGTTTAAACCTATATTTAAAGAAACCAGAAATAACTAATTACGAAGAAACCATGCTTGTTTTAAGAAAAGATAAAGAAAAACTAATTGCCTATATTACTAATAATAATTTTGGAAAACATTATTATTATAAGATTATTGAACTTGAAGATACAAAGATTATTGAATTATTAGAACTATTTGAAAAATATGAGCATTTACTTAATATGTATAATTACTTAAAAAATCGGTTGGTATTTGGTGATACCACAAATGTATTGCTTACAAGAATTGATGGAGATATATTTAAAGATATTAAGAGTTTTAAACTATATATTGGACAATTATATTTTAATTATGCTAATAATATAAATATTGATATTAATATAGGAGAGGAATTAAAGATAAATAGTGATAAAGTTGAAGGAGAATTAAAGTCTAATACTTATCCACTAACTGATGAAGATGTTAATAAAATACTTACTAAAACTTATATTAATAAAAAGTATTTAAGGAGGAGATAAATATGAATATTGTAATAACTGCAGGTGGTCTTAGTGAACACATAGATAAAGTTAGAAAAATAACCAATTCATCAACTGGAAAACTTGGCATGATAATTGCAAATACATTTCTTGATGAAAGTAATATAGATAATATATATTATATATGTCCGAAAGGAGCATTAAGACCTAATTCAGAGCTAGTTAATATAATTGAGGTTGAAGGAGCGCATGATGCAAAACAAAAAATAGAAGATATTTTAAAAAATAATTAAATACATTTTTTCATACATTCTATGGCAGTATCAGATTATACGATTGATTATGTAACGTGCATTAATTATCTTGAAAATGTATTTAAATCAAATAATAATCATTCTATTAAAGAAATATTTGATAGAGTTATTAGATTTAACGATTCAAAAATATCTTCAGATTTAAATGACTTAATACTTGTATTAAAACCAACACCTAAAATTATTTCTATTATAAAAGATATTAGTCCAGCAACTACATTAGTTGGGTTTAAGTTATTAGATAATGTAGAAGAAAACGAACTTATTAAGGTTGCGAAGGAATTAAGAGATAAAAACAAATGTGATTATGTGGTTGCAAATGACCTTTCTAATATAAGATTAGGTAATCATAAAGCATTTATAATTGATAAGAATAATAATCAAGAAGTTGCTTATGGCAAAGAAAATATAGCTAAAAAATTAGTTAAAAAATTGATTAATGATAAACAATTATAATGATTATTAGTAACTAATTAGAATATCTTATAACAAAGGAGGAGATATGATTAAGTATATTAAAGAACAAATAAGAACTATAAAAGAAAAAGATCCAGCAATTAATAGTACTTTAGAAGTATTCTTATATCCTTCTTTTAAAGCATTAATATATTATAAGATATCACATTATTTCTATTTAAAGAAGCATCATTTTATCGCAAGATTTCTAAGTGAAAGAGCCAAAAGAAAAACAGGGATTGAAATACATCCTGGTGCAACCATAGGAAGTAATCTCTTTATCGATCATGGAACAGGTGTAGTTATTGGAGAGACTGCTATCATTGGTAACGATGTAACACTATTTCACGGTGTAACAATAGGTGGTACTGGTAAAGAAAAAGGAAAAAGGCATCCTACTATAGGTAATAATGTCTTTATTGGAAGTGGTGCGAAAGTACTAGGAAATATTAAGATTGGTGATAATGTTAAAATTGGAGCAAACGCAGTAATACTTAAAAGTATTAAATCTAACTCTACTGCTGTTGGAGTTCCTGGTGATATAGTAAAAAGTGCTATTTAATGCACTTTTCTTTTTGTTATCTCATCTACAAGAGATAATTTTTTTATTTTTATATTATTGTTATACCCACTACCTAATTCAATATTAGGCTTTACGTCTTTCCCATGAAAATCACTACCGCCAGATATAAGTAAATTATATTTATTTGCAAGATCCAAATACTTCTCTACTTCTTCTTTGGAATGACCACTATGATATACTTCAATACCATCAAGGCCACACGATATAAGTTTCTTTAATGTACTTTCTAATTCATTATCATCCATAAGTAACTGATTTGGATGAGCAAGTACTGATAATCCATTCGCGTCCTTAATCAATCTAATACATTCTTCAAAACTTATTCCTTTATTGGTTTTTCTTGTTTTGCTATATGAAGGATTTAGATATTTATCAAATGCTTCTTTCACGCTATTAACATAACCATATTTAACTAATAATTTTGCAACTAATGGTCTACCAATGTTTCCTTTTCTATTTATAATCTCTTTTATTTCATCTTCGCTAAACACAATATTATAATCAATTCGTATCTGGTTAATACAAGCTATAATTGCATATATACTATTTACTTTTAATTCATCCATCTTTTTATTTAATTCATAATTATTAATATCATAATCATAACCTAAAATATGCATTCTACCTTTATCAACCTTAGCAGATAATTCAATACCATTTATAAGCATAATATCCTGACTTTTTCTATAATAATCACTTATATTTTTATTTCCTAATAAAGTATCATGATCGGTAATAGATAAAACTCTTATATTATTCTTTATAGCTAGACTAATTAATTCATCTATTTCTAACTGTCCATCTGAATAAATTGAATGCGAGTGCATATCTATATATTTATTATTATTGAAATAATTATTAAGTATATCTATTAGCTCTTGCTTAAAGAAATTATCTTTTTTGTTACTGCTATTATGATTGATAACTAAATTAATAATATCCTTTTTATCTACCCACATTATTTCAAAGTCATTCTTCTTTTCACGTTCCGTTAAATAATTATTTAAATTATTTAAGCTAAAATCCAGGTTTACTTTATAATAATATGTTACTAGCTTTCTATTAAATAATTTATCATCAATCGGATAATCTTTTTCATAATAAGTATATTTAATAAACTCATTAAAGCCACTTAAATCAATACCAATTTCTTCTTTTATTTCTCGTTTCAATCCTTCTTCTATAGTTTCATTTTCATCAATATTTCCACCAGGTAACATGTAAATATCTGCATACTTACACATTAGTATTTCTCCTTTAGAGTTTTCAATTAGTATTCTTGCTTTTTTACTAAACTTATTAATATCACTATCATTTAAATTATATTCATTATTTATTATATCCATATATACCTCCTATTTCATAATTTTTGTTATATAAATATTGATTGACTCAACAATTACATTACCAAATTATAATTCAATTCTAAAGCAATACAAATAATTATAAATATCGCTTCCTATTTGCATTATACACCATCTATTGTTATAATTATAATACATATTTGTTATATCAAATATAACAGGAGGTTATACATGAATATTAATTTTGAATTGTATAGAGTTTTTTATACCGTTGCGCTCAACAAAAGTATATCAAAAGCTGCTAAAGAATTATTTATAAGTCAACCTGCAGTTTCTAAATCTATTAAGAAATTGGAAGATGAATTAGGTGGAAATGTTTTTAAAAGGACTAAAACAGGTGTTATTTTAACTGAAGAAGGAAAAGAACTATTTAATTATGTTAGTAATGCAATGGAATATTTAAAAGGTGCAGAAAATAGATTTAAAGATTTAATAAAACTAGAAATTGGAAACATCAGAATAGGCATTAATGCAACACTGATGAGAAATTACTTTTTACCTTATTTAAAAGAGTTTCACAGACTCCATCCCAAAATCACAATCGAAATAATTACAGGCAAAAATGCATACCTCATGAAAAAACTTAAAAACGGTTTAATAGACTTAGTAGTATTAAATTTACCTTATGATACAGTCGAAAATATCAAAATAATTAAATGTATCAAAGTTCATGATTGTTTTGTAGTAAATAAAAATTATAAAGAATTAATTAATAGAGAAATATCTATACAAGAATTAAATAATTATCCAATAATACTTCAAAGTAAAGGCTCAAACACAAGACAATTCTTTGATGATTATTGTTTAGAAAATAATATAAATATTATACCAACTATGAGTCTTGCAAGTTTTTCTCTTGTTAAAGATTTTACAAACATCGGATTTGGTATTGGATACTTAACCAAAGAATTTATTAAAGAAGAGCTAGAAAATAAAGAATTATTTGAACTACATATAAAAGAAAAAATTCCAAACAGATATATAGGAATTGCATATATAGATAATGCAATTAATTTTACAACCAATGAAATGATTAAAATAATTACTAAAAAGAATAGCTAATTCTACCTTAGCTATTCTTTTTTAATTTTAACTTAAATACTGAACCACCAATACCTAGTAATGATATAAACATCATACCAAGAATACTTGTAATATTTCTACCAGCTTTATCAACAGTATTTGGAGTTTTAGAGTTATACATTACTACTCTTGTTATATCAGTTGTATTTGTAACAGTAAACTTAACCACTTCATAACTTAAATCATATCCGATAGGAGCTTGTACTTCAGTTAATGTGTATTCTCCTTCATCTAATTCAATATAACGCGGAGTAGTTCCTGATACCCATCTATCAATCTCATTACCAGCAGCGTCTTTAATAATTAATGTTGCACCTGGTAACTCAGTTTTTGTAGTAATATCTTGTTTACTTATTTCAACTTGATGTTTAGATGGATTTACTGGAGATGGTGGAACTGGTGTTTTTTCTTTACTATTATACATTACTACTTTTGTAGTTGTTCCATCAGCTTTTACCGTAAATTCAACTGTACTTTCAGAAAGCACATATCCTTCTGGAGCAATTGTTTCTGTTAATGTATAAGTACCTGCTTCAATGCCTTTTATAATATGCACCTCATCAGTAGATACCCATTCATCAATTACCTTACCTTCAGAGTTTTTAACTACAAGATGTGCACCTGGTAATTCTTCAGAAGTTGTTGCATCTTTCTTACTAATTTCTACTGTATTAACTTTAGGTGTTTTTCTGTTTACAAAATCAACAGTTATTTCTTTATCATCTTGTCCAACAGTAAATTTTTTTACCTCATTAGATAATTCATATCCTTCTGGAGCCTTAGTTTCAGATACAGTATAAGTTCCTTTAGCTAAATCAGTGATTTCATATGAATCTTTTGTTGTAACAAAACTCTTTACTTCACTACCCTTTGCATCTTTAATAACTAAAGTTGCACCTTCTAAAGGTTCTTTTGTTGCACTATCTATCTTATTAATCTTAACCTTTGTATTTTTCATTGGTTCAT
>CAMJTE010000070.1 GCA_946408655.1 uncultured Caryophanales bacterium
TTTTAACTACGATTGTTGCGCCACTTAAAGCTTTCTTTGTTGCACTATCTATCTTGTTAATCGTAACTTTTGTATTTTTCATTGGTTCGTTTAACATTTCTACTTTTGTAGTTGTTCCATCACCTTTTACAGTAAAATATACAGTTGTAGTAGATAATCTGTAACCTTCTGGAGCAATTGTTTCTGTTAAAGAATAATCACCAGCTTTTAAATTTTTAATTTTATGTTCAACATTAGTTGAAGTCCATTCATCAACTACATTACCCTTAGAATCTTTTACTACTAAATGTGCGCCTAGTAATTCTTTACTAGTTGTTGCGTCTTTTTTACTAATCTCAACAGGATTTTTTAATTTATCATTTTTAAACTCAACATTAACTGTTTTATCATCATTGTTAACAGTAAATTTTACTGTTTCGTCTGACTTTTTATAACCTTCTGGAGCCGATTCTTCAGATACCGTATATGTTCCAGCATCTAGATTCTTAAGTTCATATGCTTTATCACTTGTAGTAAATTTTGCAATTTCTTTTCCTTTAGAATTTTTAACTACTAATACCGCACCACTTACACTTTTCTTAGTTTCAGAATCAATTTTAGTAATATTTATTTTGTTTCCTTTTAAAGTAATTTTTCCACTTATACTTGCAGAAGCAGTCGCAATTACTTCGTCAATATAAGTATTAGGCGTTAATGTTTGATTATAACTTCCACAATCAAACTTTTTAGAAACAGACATAGTCTTTTCACCATTAACTGTTACCTTTATGTTAGATGTAGTTCCAACTTTAATATCACTCTTATTAACTCTTACATAAAAACTATTACCGTCTTTATTATAAACTTCAGCCTTAACATCACCAGATAAAGAAACCGAATATTTTCCAACTTCACCTTCAGTAGCTTTAACAGTAATCTTATCTGATACATAATAATCACCAGATAATTTAAACTCTATATTACTTGGTGTTAACTCTAATTTATATTCTTTTTTAGCTTCATTATAAGCATCGACTGCAGCATTATAAAAATCTTTAACACCAGTATAATTTCTTACATTATAATAAGAACTTATTCTATTAACAGAATTTTTACCTGAATAATAATATAAGAATTCGTTTATTGCAAGCTCAGCATAATAATAATTTCTTGCAGTTTTATTACTATTATACTTTTTAACAACAGCAGCAACACCAGCTTGTACAGGTATACTCCACTGATTTTTGCTTAAAGTACAACTTGTACCTACGCCTTGTACATGAAATGATGTACAAAATACATAACCGCCACTATATGTCTTATAATATAAGTTATATCCACTGTAATTAATTAAATAATTTTTGTTTACATTTGTTAGCTTACTAGGATAAGTAGCTGCTTGCACGCTACTAATACTAAATACACTAATAAATGCAATAAGTACACTTAAAAAAGTTTTAAAAATTTTACTCATTTCCTTTTCCCCCCAACAAAATTAATTTGTATGGCGATTATACTAACACAAATTATATCGTTTGTCAAATTAAATTTCACCAAAATTTCAAAAAAAATAAGTCTTAGTTAACTTATTTTTCCAGTACTTTTTCCAATTTTTTATTAGCTGATAAATCTTGCACAGTAGTATATGAAATGTAATTATCTTCGCCAAAATAGTCACTTATATTATATATATTAATATCATTACCAGATAATTTAATTACATCATTATCAATTATTGAATATACATAATCGTTTGTTCCACTTAATCTCTTTGGTGACATGTCATATCCAAGTATAATACCATTTTCTAATTTATAAATTTTTAATGAAGATGATAAATAACTATCAAAATCATATTCAAAATAATACTTTTTATTTTTAAAATACCTATCTCCAATATCATTTAATGTATCTGATTGAGCAAATTTTACAATATCTCTATAACTCTTAACTTGTTCGTCTATAACATCACTTAAATTTGCAACTTGCAATTCACTCAAAAAATCAGTAGATAATCTATGAATTTGATAATCAAAATTATCCTTATTTTCACATATGCTTCCTACTACACTATCATCAATAACCGACTTAAAATCATGATCACAAGAATTAACGTATTTTCCAGTTTTAGTACAAATATAGTATTTATCATTATTATGTACTAAATAATAATCACTAGTATTTACATTATCACATCCAGATAATATGAACGGAAACGACGCGCATAAAATAATGCTTGTTTTAATTATTTTTACTTTCTTCATTTTTTTTCTTTTATTAATTTTTAATTTCATTTTTCTTTCTTCTTTCTATTTTTGAATATATACATCCACAATAATCTTGTCTATACAAATTATATTTTTTAGATAATTCAATACTTGTTTTATAGCCATTCTTCTTTTTAAAATCAGCAACCAAATATTTAATACCATACTTTTTCTCTAATTCCTGACCTATTTCATTTAACCAATTAGCATTTTTATAAGGACTTATAGATAATGATGTTGTAAAATAGTCATACCCTAACTCTTTAGCAGTTCTCGCAGTATATTCAAGTCTTAATTTATAGCACTCATAACACCTTTTCCCACCCTCTGGTTCATTTTCTAATCCTTTTACTACGTTAAAGAAATCTAGATTATTATAATTACAATCTATTATATTAATCTCATTTTCATACTTAACTGTAGTTATTAACCTTTTAAGTTCTTCTAGTCTTTTATCATATTCTTCTTTAGTATTAATATTAGGATTATAATAACTAATATCAATATAAAAATATTTTGTAAGAACGCTTAATACATATGATGAACAAGGTGCACAACAAACATGTAACAAAAGTCTTGGTCTATATTCTAAACTATTAATAATCTTTTCCATCTCAACTTGATAATTCATGAATGCCTCCAAAAAAAATAACTTTAACAAATAAAGCTATCCAATTATAATACTAAATTTAATTTTTTTCAACATGCTTCATCACAATAATTATTAACTAACTCTTTTATGTAAGAAGCATATATTCCATTTAATTCATCATATTCTTCTTCAGTTAATTCATCATAACCACTTTCCTGTGAATCAACAGTTGATAGATGTGTTCCAATTATTTTTCCTTCATGCACAAATATAATGTATGGAACATAAATCCTTTTCTCACCTGTGTTGTATTCTTTACCATCTGCATCAGTAACAACATAATCATCTAATTCTTTATCTAATGCCTTAAGTAATTTAAAATATCCTTTAGTACCTTTAATATCATTACCATCTGCATCTTTTTTATAAACTAATTTACCATCCTTTACTTCATAGTAATCACGTTCATCATGCATATTTATATAATAAATTGTATCTATTTTATAATCTTTAGCTGCTTCAAGTAATACAGGAAGTGCAGAACGACACCATGGACATTCTGGATAACCTAAATAAATAATACCTGTGCCTTTCTTTATAACATCTATTACTTCATCATAACTTGCATATTTTATTGGATTATTTTTACTAATACTTAAACTTTTAATTTTATGACTACTACCTTTTAGTGTTTTACCATTAAGTGATTCATATTCTTTTTTAAACCTTACTGCATCACTCTCTTTATTACCACATGCTGATAATACTACAAGCATTAATATAACTAGCATTATTTTCACGTATTTCATTTTACCACCAGTAAAATTATAGCAAATTATAAAATAAAAGTACATAGATTATGATAAATAATCATATCATGTACTTTTATTGTTTATTTAAAAAATCATACATACTATCCTTTACTTCTTCTAAAGTATACCTTTTAGATGTATTATTCGTTTCTTTTTCAGCTTCTAATAGTTTTTTATATATAATATCTTGAAATACACTATCTTCTTTTTTTAATATCTTAATATTTGTCTTACCAAATTTTTTCTCTTTAATTAATTTATAATTACATATTGGGCTTTCTTCTTCGTATTCACATATAATTATCCCAGATTCATTTAACAAATTATTATCTTCAATATATTTTATAGCTTTATTCATTAGACCTAAATGATAAGGTGGATCTATGTAAACAATATCAAACTTTATATTATTATTTTTAAAATATTTTAACGCATCAAGATATTCCTTTTTAAGTACAATACCATTTTCTATCCCTTCAACATTATGAACAAGAGTCTTAAATATTAAATTACTATTATCAACAAAATAGCACTTACTACTGCCATTAGATAATGCTTCTATTCCTATAGAACCACTACCCGCAAATAAATCTAAAAAGATACTATTTTTAACTTTATTTTGAATACTTCCAAATACAGATTCTTTTACTCTATCTTTAGTAGGTCTAGTTCCTTCTAAATCAAAACCATCAAGTACTTTACCTTTATATTTACCGCTTATAACTCTCATAACAACACCTAGAAAAATTATATAATCAATGAATTATATTGTCAACCGTTTAAGGTGGATATTATCGTACTAACCATATCTATCGCATCCATAGTTTTATTAATTCTATCTATTGGTCTTAAATGATATTCTTCTTTTATTTTCTCTACAAAGCTATTAAAACTATCCGGATTTCTATTAAGTATTTTATACCAATAAGAATGTGTATGAAGATAATCTAAATACATCTTATTACTCTTTAATTTAAATTGAATATCTAATGTCATTAATCCTCAAAATGTTTATATAAAGGTCTAGGTTTATACTCTTTTTTATCTGTATTATCATGATTATCTTTATTACCAGTAAAATCTTGAAATACACCTAATACCCTTTGAATACTACCAATACCTTCTTGAAGTGAATCTAAGTTAATAGTTTTTAAAAAAGCAATAAAATCAGCGAAAGCCGTAGTCTTAGTAATGTCTTTTAAAGCACTATCTTTTTTAGTATCGCTTACTAAGTATTTATCCCATACACTATTATTCTCTCCATATAAATCATACATCTCATAAAACTTCTGCCAACTCATCTCATTAGAGTCTACATATTTGATTAGGATTGGATTCTTTTTAACAAATTCTTTAAACTGTTCTTTCACTCTAATCACCTATTTAATAATATGAAAAAAATACAACAATATGTATTTTCATTCTAACTTTGTTTCTTAATTATATTATCAACTTTTTTTAAATTTATTGAATTTTTTATAATTTTCTTACTTATGTTTAATTGTACTACTCATCTATTTTGTGTTATAATGTCCTAGGATATGTTTGAATTTCAGATGTCATCCTTTCTTAAAAATTGGCTTATATACTAGTGGGGATTTGGTTTAAGAAAGGATGTGATAAGATGACTAAAAGAGAATTGCATTTAGTTGTAATCATTCTAGTTCTAATTATCATCATTATACTAATTACAAATAATTAGAAAAAAACATCTGAAATATAATAAGCCTATTTCAGATGCACACCTTAAGTAAGGAGACGTCTGATAACCCCTTCAAACGTATCCTTTTTTTATTATATGAAGCATTGCTTCCTATACACATAATATCATAAAATTTCGATTTACACAAATTGATTTTAAAAATCATCATTAAGTTCTTCTTCACTATACTCGTCTTCAAAGATTTTTCTATAACTATCTGTAGATTCATTATCAACACTATCTCAATAATCACATAATTTGAAACATGTATTTTTAATCTTATTTCCAATTTTGTTTCTTCTTAACTAAAGCATGACCATCTTTTTTATTAGTAGCTTCACTAGTACTTAATCCTTGATTTTCACTTGTATTATTTTTAAATTTTTCAAACGAAAATCTACTTCCAAATGATTGACTCAATGCTCTATTATAGAACATTGATCTTTCTGGCGCAGCAGGAGCAACAGGATAATATCTCCTTTTTCTTTTATCTTTGTCATCGCAAGGTTTAACCAGAAATTCATGAGCAAATACCATAATTATTTCACCTCCAATACTATATTGATAAGAACAAAAAGTCAAAATAAATTTTGACTACTGCCTACCTCACGGTAGGCTTTTTC
>CAMJTE010000071.1 GCA_946408655.1 uncultured Caryophanales bacterium
ATTTATTCCTCCTGCTTTTTCATAACATTTACAAGCAGAAATATTACTTCTATTTGTTATTAAAAACATTTCATAACAATCAATAGTTTTAGCATAATCACGAGCAAATGATATTAAACCTGTTCCATAACCTTTGCCTTGAAAGTCTGGCATAACATCAATAGCGTCAAGATAGAATACTTTTCTTCCATCTGGTTTTAATAAAATATAACCAAAAGCAAAACCTACTATCTTATTATTTATCTTTGCAATAAATCCAAAATCATTTTTATTATCTATAAATTTTTTTAAAACATCTACATTATATTTTGTATTTTCATCATCAACTAAGAAAATACTATCTTCACTATTAATTAACTCAATAAAGTATTCTCTAGACATTGGGATATAGTCTGAAAATATATCTGGTCTATGTTTTAAATGAAAATCATGTACTTGTTTTATTATTTTTATTACTTGATCATAATCCTTAACTACAACATCTCTAATCATATTTTATACACCTTCTTTAAATTACATTATCACTATCTTGAGTAGTAATCTTTTATATTTTTATAATGCATTTCTAAAAACTGTTTAGCCTCTTCTCTATCTTTTAACAAATCAAGAAAAAAATCTTGTGAATAATTCTCAATTATATACTTAGTAACTAAATACCATCCATTATAACAATTATTACTATTTAATATATCATCAACGCTATAATTGAACTGTAATAAATTACTATCATTCTGATTACTTAAATATTGAGCAATTCCTTCAGCTAAATACTTACAACTAAATTCGCAATTATTAATTTTACAAAAATAACGATTAACATAATGAATGAATTCATGTAAAATTGTTTTCTTATATGAATTTAAGCGAATATCATAATCGCTTTTATCAAATGCATGTGATGTATTTTTATAATCATTTAATGATAAATAATATATTTGCATATCAGAAGATGAAAATCCAATAATCCACTTAGGAACATCTACATCAGGTTTTAAATCATTAAAATTTCTATATATTTTATCTAACTCTTTTTTAGTTGGAATAATATTTATAATCGCTTTTTCATATTTTTCTCTTATTTCAAAAAAATCATATATTAAAGATGCATTTTCATCAATATATTCAGCAAGCTCATTTACTAATTTACTATCATTTTTTTAAACTTGAACACTACGTTATCTGTTACTTTTTCCATAACTTTTCCCACCAATTTATATTTATGTATTATTCTTGTGAATTTAATTTCTCTTTTTCAATTTTCACAGTTAATAATATATTATCTATTTCTTTTTTTATTTTAGCATATTCTTCATTGTTAGAAAAATCTGTAACAGTAACTTCTGCACTATCTTTACTATATTCGCTAATATATATCTGTAATTCATCATTTTCATTATAATTATTATCTGTATATACTATATAGTCTTTATTATATTCATCACTATGATATGTTAATATAACATCATAATCTTTTAATTCACCATTTATATCTCTCACATTTATCTTCATTATTTAGACTTTCCTTTCGTAAAATCAATACTATCAATCTCTTCATCTTGCTTTAATATTACGCCACCACGTTTTACTAAACTATCATCTAACATTTTTGCTTCTTCAAATGATGATACTTGCGATAGATCAAGTCTCTCGCCTACATTAGAAAATACTGTATAAAACTTACCACCAGTATTTCTAAAATTAGGAATTAAATATATATTAACTTTTCTAAGTGGAGATTCATCTTTTATTCTAACATTTACTTCACTTTCTAAATTATTAACAATATTTTTATATTTACTATACCAAGTAAACATATCAGTTCCATCAGAAAATCTAGATTCTTGTATAAAAGGTACATATCCTAATCTTGATACACATTCTAGAAACTCACTTATTCTATTATCAAGAGATAACTTATTTCTATTATATGTCTGCAAATGTAGCAATATTTTTTCAGTAGTTTCTGGATCAAAAGATACTAATTTATCATATATAACTCTTACATCAATACCATCTCTAATAATGAATTCTCCATAATTTGGTATTCTTTTTAATATCTTTATTATACTTATAAATTCATCTCTTATAAATGACCATATTTCAGCTAAGTCTAAATTTCTGTATTCAGATAAACTATCACGAACTACTGTCTCATAATCTCTTTTATGATTTTTATAACTCATATACCAAGAATTCATCTCATCATTATCACTAAAGTATGCATCTCCATATAAAGGAATTTGATTATGTT
Organism: uncultured Caryophanales bacterium; assembly: GCA_946408655.1. GTDB lineage: Bacteria > Bacillota_I > Bacilli_A > RF39 > UBA660 > RUG12438. Next base: position 2,252 of record CAMJTE010000071.1, read on the forward strand.
TATTAATATAATCTAAAAACTCTTGTTCTTTTTCTTTATCACTTAATATCTTTAAATTATATTGTTTTAATATACTATCTATTTCATTAATAAAATCCTTAAATTCATCTAACTTTTTAATTTTATTAAACCATAACCTCATATCAGTATTATCACTAAATCTTACTTTCCATACTACTGGAAGCATATGATTAGTATTAACATACTTAATAAACTCTTTTTTTCTAATTTCAAATAAATTTTCACCCATTATATCACCTAGTTATTATTAATAGCGCCTAAAAAATCATCAAATTTCATACTAATTACTTTAGGATTTTCTAGAATTAATTTCTTTATCCCTTCTTTATTAATACTTTTATTATTTAAATAATTAATTATCTTTTCAAGTTCAACAGGACTTAATGTATAAGCCTTAGGATTACTCTTTATAAGCTCTTTTAATGATTCATAATCAAACTGTAACGAACTATATATATCATCAATTGCTTCTAGGCGATTATTCTTTTCAGTAAGCATAAATGGATTATCATTAATTAAATTAATTATATCCTCATAATCTAAATACTTCTCCTCTAAAAAAGAAATATTCTTTCTAACCTCACTTACATTAGTACTAAACATATTCTCATTAGCTTTTTCAATACTATCAAGTTCAATCGCACTAAAACCATAATCGTGCAAATAATTATAGACTTCTTCCCTCATACTATGCCACCTTTCTTCTTTCTAATTCTAACTCATTATTAATCTCTATATATGTCTCATAATTAATACTTATAGCCTTTTTAATAATAGTATCATATATATTTCTTAAACTTTCATATTCTGAATTATGTAAGTATTCAAGTTGTTCTTTTGTAATATTAACAACAAATTTGCTTCCATTTTTATAAATTTGTTGTATATTATTTCTAAAATTACCTAATCTCTTTTCATTTTCATTAATTGCTTCCATTCTTGGAAGAACACCATTGTTTTTTAAGACAAAATCTATAAATTGATTAAATTGACTATTGATAAGAAGTACATCAGAATATTTGTTTTCTAGGATTATTTGCTCTTTTAATGATGTAACTAATTTGTTTTTTTCTCTAAATTCTAGTATTCTAGATTTCATTTGTTCATCTATATAGGCAATTTCAATATCTTTTTCAATTGATTTATTTAATATAACTTTATATATTTCTCTTAAACCTGCAAATCCCGAATCGTGTAAATATTTAAGTTGCTCGCTTGTTAGACTTGTAGCAAAATTGCATCTGACTTTTTCAATTCTTTGTATGCTGCTTCTAAATGCACCTAGCTTTTTTTCTTTTTCGTCTTTAGAAACTGTACTTGGAAGAATCCCATTATTTCTCAAAACAAAATCTATAAATTGATTAAATTGACTATTGATATGCAATACATCAGAATACTCGTTTTCTAGGATTATTTGCTCTTTTAATGATGTGACTAATTTATTTTTTTCTCTAAATTCTAGTATTCTAGATTTCATTTGTTCATCTATATAGGCAATTTCAATATCTTTTTCAATTGATTTATTTAATATTACCTTATATATTTCTCTTAAACTTTCAAATTCCGAATCATGCAAATATTTAAGTTGCTCACTTATTAAACTTACATGAAATTTATTTCTTCCTGTTTTAATCTTCTGCAAACTGCTTCTAAATACTCCTAACTTTTTTTCTTTTTCACCTTTGGCAGTTACTTTTGGAAGAACTCCATTATTTTTTAAGACAAAATCTATAAATTGATTAAATTGACTATTGATATGCAATACATCAGAATATTCGTTTTCTAGGATTATTTGCTCTTTTAATGATGTGACTAATTTGTTTTTTTCTCTAAATTCTAGTATTCTAGATTTCATTTGTTCATCTATATAGGCAATTTCAATATCTTTTTCAATTGATTTATTTAATATTACCTTATATATTTCTCTTAAACTTTCAAATTCCGAATCATGCAAATATTTAAGTTGCTGCCCCGTTAAATATACAAAAAATTTGCTTTCATTTTGTCTATTATGTTTTATGCTGTTTCTAAATCGACCTAATATTTTTTCTTTTTCATCTTTAGCCTCTGTACTTGGAAGAACTCCATTATTTTTTAAAACGAAATCAACCATTGATTTAAATTTATCATTAACATTCATATTAACATTATTTATTAATTCTTTTATATCTTCTTGCGTTAAATCATTTATATCTTTATATAAATAGATTAAACTATTATTATCAGTGAAAAAACTATCTAGACTTAAATTATTATTATTTAATATATATTCTAAATTATCTATTCTCTTTTCTAATATACTATATATTTCATCATCAGAATATTTTTCTAAAGACTTAGAAAGTTTAGATATATTAATATTTAATGTATATGTTAATTCACTTCTATCTTCAATTTCTAGTTTATTTTTTATAATATCTTTTAAATGTTTTTGAATTAATGTTTGTCTTTTTATTTTTTCAAAAACATTTCCTTTAATTAAATTTTGTAACTTTTCTTGATATAAACTAACATCAGTATATTCACTAAGTGCATTAATTAAATCATTCATTAAGACATAATAAGTTATTATTGATTTATTTTTATTTTTTTTCTGTTCATCTTCTTGGGTAGTTGATAAATCAGCATCACTATTATCTATATTATTACCATAGTTATCTTCACTATATGATTCAATAAAACTATTTTCTAGATTTTCTTCATTAATAGTAATTTCATAACCTTCTAATAAATAATTAATAATTTTTTCAAGTCTTGCTGGTGCGTTTTTATTCCAATATTTACAATCTGGATGTTTCCACCAACTAATTAAATGTTTTGTTCCTTTTTCATTTGATTTATTAACTTCAACTGATGTTGGAATACAATTAAATAGAACAGTCCCTCCACCACGAGATATAGGTATAATGTGTTCTAAAACTATTTTTTTAGGATTAGTTATCTTTTTACCACTATATGGGCATTGATACCCAACTAATTCTCCATTTTCATATATTCCAAAATATTTAAGCGCTAGTTCATGCAACTTGCTTGATGTTAAATTTGATAATAACTCTGCTGAAGCAGCTCTTCTTAATTCAGTTGCAATTGCATAATCTGATACTAAAATTGATTCCAAATTATCACCTACCTTACGACAATATAGTTATATACTAAGTTTATAGTTGTTCTGTTACTATTAATCATTCTAATATTTAAAACTAACCATCTTCTTAAATTCGTCTAAATAAGCATTAACCACCTTAGGATTATTCATAATAAACTTCTTAATCATATCTATATTACATTTCTTATCTTTTAAATAATTAATATTCTTTTCAAGTTCAATAGGACTTGCAACATATAAATCAGCATTTTTAAGTATTAAACTTTTTATATCCCAATTATTAAAGCCTAATACTTCATAATATATTTTATTTAAAGCAGTAATTCTATTATTACCAACAGTAATCATAAAAGGATTTATCCTAAGTACATTTATAATATCTTCTTTATTTAATCCCAAACCTTCTAAAAAAGAAATATTATTCTTAACAACATCAATACTAGTAAAAAACATCTTTTCATTTTCTTCTTGAAAATTATCTAGTTCTTCATTAGAAAAGCCATATTCTGTCAAATAATTATATACTTCTTCTGGCATTAAACATCATATCCTTT
>CAMJTE010000072.1 GCA_946408655.1 uncultured Caryophanales bacterium
ATTTTTGATAATAACCTCGATAAAATATACTTTTTAAGACAGTATTTAAAAGATAGAAAGTATACAGATAATAAGGTATTAGTATTATCTAAAAAATTTACAGAAACACCTTATAATGATAACGACATTGTTTGATTTTAACATGAATAAATGATATAATTGTAAAGTCTAAAAGAAAGGAGGAACAAAAAAATATGAGTAAAATTAAAATATGTGCTCTTGGCGGATTAAATGAGAAGGGTAAAAATATGTATATTGTAGAAGTAGATAGAGATATATTTATCTTTGAAGCAGGTTTAAAATATGCTTCTGATGATTTACTTGGTATAGATTATATTATTCCTAATTTTGATTATCTGGTAGAAAACAAAGATAGAATAGTAGGCCTTTTTATAACGCATGGCCATGATGATCAAACAGGTGCAATTACAGATTTATTAACCTATCTACCAGATATTAAAATATATGGTGGAAAATATACATTAGAAATTATTAAACAAGATTTAGAAGAAGAAAAAGTAAGTGCAAATTTAATTGAGTTAAAGGCTCATAAGCAAGTTAATTTTGGTAAGAATAATATTTTTCCAATACAAGTATCACATGCTTTACCTGATTCATATCTTTATGTATTAAATACTAAAGATGGCGCAATTGTATTTACAGGTAATTATGTATTTGATCCAACAATGACAGGACCTTATAAAACAGATATCGGAAAACTTGCATATGTTGGAAAACAAGGTGTGTTATGCCTAATGAGTGAGTGTTTATATTCAAATAAATCTGGTTTTACTTCCCCTAAACATTTAGCAAGTGATTTATTTACTGAAACATTGCTTAAAACTCCAGGTAGAATACTAATCAATATCTTTGGTTCACAAATATATCGTATCCAAGAGTTATTAAATGCTGTTACAAGTTCTGAACGTGATATAGTAATAATGGGTAAAAATCTTGAAAATATTATATTAAAATCGATAGATATGGGATTAATTAAATTTGATAAAAAGCATATTAAAAACATCCATCATGTAAATGATTGCGGTATAGTTGTAATAATATCTAATGAAAAGGAAAGACCGTATTCATCATTAAAAAGAATATTGCGTAAATCGGATAAGTTTATTACTTTGAAAGAAGAGGATACAGTTGTTATTGCATCTCCGATATATGAAGGTATTGAACTTACGTCAACTAAAATATTTGATGATATAGCTAAAATAGGTTCTAAATTAATTATATTATCTAAGAAGTTCTTATCTCCTCATGCATCTAGGGAAGATATATTAATGATGATTAATTTAATGCAACCTAAATATTTTATGCCGGTAAATGGAGAATATAGATGTCAAGTAGAGGCTGTAAATGCTGCTAAACTAATTGGATATGATGATTCAAATACATTACTTAGATTAAATGGACAAGTAACAACATTTGTTAATGGTAAATTAGTTGATAATGGTGAAACTATCAAAGTTGATGATGTATTTATAGATGGTAAAGATACCTCTGATATTGGAGATTTAGTATTAAAAGATAGAGAATTACTTTCTGATAATGGTATTGTAATTGTTACTGCTACGTTAGATAAATCTAATAAAGATATTTTAGCAACTCCAATCATTGTAACGAGAGGTTTTGTCTATGTTAAAGATAATATAGATCTAATTAAAGAAGCAGAAAAAATATCACTTAATGTATTAAAAACTAATATTAAAGGAAATTTTGTTGATTATATCAAAGTTAAATATGGCATTCGTGAAAAACTAGGTAAGTTTTTCTATAATGAAACTGAGTGTAAACCAATGATAATCGTGGTAATGCAAGAAATATAAAGTGTAATTTATTTACATTTTATTTTTCGTTTGTTATAATTTACTTGCTGGAGGTTTTGATTATGGATAATAATGTAATTGATAGAGACTCTATTTATGTAGGAAAGTTGGTTAAATTAAGTTTGATTGAAAGAAACGAAGATGAAGATACTAAAGAAAAGTATATTGCAACAAACTATGAACCATATAGAAGTATTATTTTTACAATAGATAAAGATGGTTTGTGTAATGATTTGATATATGATTCACCTAAGTATGCAATTTTAAATCATACTAATGATGATATATATTGGAGTATGTTATTAAAAGGGAATAAGCATTGGAATATTGAACCTAAGATAGTTGTAATTGATTCAATATGTATTGGGCCTTTATTACAAAAATTTAACTATAATAAAGAATTAACTAATGATGATATTAACAATATTAGAAAGAATATGTTTAATAATAAATTTTTAGATGAAAATTCTTTTACATTTGGATATTACGAATATAGAGTGCCTCATTATACTTCTGTAAGTGTAATAGGGGAACCACGTTTTCGTAAACCAACATATATCAAGAATAAAATTAGATATGCGTTATTTAGAAATTTTAAAGGAAAAATATATCGCATTGGACCCATAAGGAATTATGTAGAAATGAATGATTATTGGAATGCAATAAAAACCTTTGGAAGTGATAATATATCAGATTTTTTTAAAAAAGGATTTAAAGTTAAATTAAATTCTTTTAAACCCTCTAAAAAAGAAGAAAAGATTAAGGTTAAAACAATTAATAGATAGTATAATTTTTGTGGAGGTACGTATGAATAACGATTTTAATAGAGAAATGGCAAAAATACATTTTGAAATTTATAATAAAAGTCCTTTAATTAAAAGAGGAGGTTCATTTGGCTTAGCTGAATGGATAAAATGTTTATCATATAATTCAACTGAAGAAGAGAAACGGATGGTAAAGTTGTTTTACAAGTATATTAAACAATAATGTAGTAAAGATGAATTCTTTGAAGTATATGATTATATGAATAATTCTATAGAAGATTTAATGAATAGTAAATTAACTAAAGAAGATATTAAGATAGCAAAAGAAAAGATGGATGAACTAAAGAAATTATCAGATGAAGAATTGAGTAAAAAAATTGAAGAAGAAAAAAATGAAGATAATTATTTTAACTTATCGATGATTGATGCATATGTCTTACATATGATTATAAAGATTGATAATTTAAGAACTAAAATTGAATTTCAAAAAAGATTAGATTTATATGATAAAGAAAATACAGCTATAGCTGCACTATCAAGAGTTTATTCACAATCATCAAAACCTTGTTTAGTACATCCATCTATTCAAAATGAATCAGATGATAACGAAAATAATAAAAATAGTTATAATCAAACCTTAAATGGAAGTAAAATTTATCATAAAATCCTTGCTAAAAGTAGAACGTAAGTTCTTTTTTTTATAATAAAAACATGTTATAATCATTACAGGTGATGTGCATGAAAGAAATTAAAATACAAAACTTAAAAGGAACAACTGATTATTTACCAGAAGAACAAGTGTTAAGAAATAAAATTATAAGTATATTAAAGAATAATTTTGAAGTTTATGGATATATGCCTATAAAAACTCCTATATTAAATCAATATGACCTGCTTAGTTATAAATATAATGAGGATGCAGAAATACTTAATGAAACTTATAAACTAACAGATCAGGGAAATCGTAAATTAGGGTTAAGATATGATCTTACTATTCCGTTTTGTAAAGTAATTGCTTTAAATAAAGATTTACGTATGCCTTTTAAACGTTATGAAATAGGTAAAGTATTCCGTAACGGTCCAGTTAAATTAGGGCGTATGAGAGAGTTTTATCAATGCGATGTTGACGTTGTTGGTATTGATAATCGTATGATTGAAATAGAACAATTAATAATGGTTAAAAAAGTATTTGATGAACTTGGTATTGATATAGTTATTAAATGGAATAATCGTAAATTAATGAGTGGATTAATTACATATTTAGGTATTAAAGAAGATTTAATTGATAAAGTTATTTCTGTAATAGATCATAAAGAAAAAATTAGTAAATCTGAAATGATTAAAGAGCTTAATAAGATTGGTATTGATGATAATAAGGCATTAGAAATACTTGATATATTTAATTTAAGTTTAGATGAATATAATGCTTCATTTAAAGATACTGATAACGAATCAATTAAAGAAGGTTTAAAAGAAATTAATGAGATTAATGATTTAATAAATAAGTGTAACCTTAATGATAATACATTATTTACGCCTAGCCTAGCAAGAGGATTAAGTATATATACAGGAATAGTATTTGAATTCTTTGATAAAAAAATGCGTATTACAAGTTCTTTAGGTGGTGGTGGAAGATATAATAAAATTATTACTGATTTTATAGATGATGGAAATATCTATCCAGCATGTGGACTATCATTTGGACTTGAGCCAATATATGCCATCTTAAAAGAAGAATTAACTAATAATAGTTTAATAGATTGTCTTATCATTCCAATGGATACTGAAGTTGAATCATTAGGAATTGCAACCAGTCTTCGTAATAATGGTATTAAAGTATTGGTTGAAATGAATAAAAGAAAGTTAAAGAAAAGTTTTGAATTTGCCGATAAAACTAATATTAAATATGTAATAGTAATTGGCGAAAATGAGGTTAAAGAAAGTAAATATACCTTGAAAAACATGCAATCAGGTAATCAAGAATTACTAAATGCAGAAGAAATTATAAGTAAAATAAAAAATAATGGTTAAAATAAAATAATTAGCCATTATTTTTATTAATTGTCATTATTTAACATAAATTGTATAAGAATATTAAAATCAGTTGTCTTAGATAAAATAATTGAACTAATTCTATTATCTTTCGATTTAACTTCAAATGATAATATATTATTATCTAATTTTATTGTATACTCATATTTAAAATCATTGTAATTAATTGTAAATACAAATATTTCATCGTTATCATTTGTGAGTCCCATACATTTTGTATTTAAAATATAATTAATTGTAATATCATAACTGTTTTTATCGCAGTATTCTAATATATATTTTTCAATATCTGATATAAGATTTATTTGATTATTTGTTAATACATATTTATTGCTTTTTTTCATAAATTCACTTCTTTCATACGTCTAAAAGTCACGTACAGATATAATTGTAATCTATTGTACCCAATATGTCAATATAAAATATTTTTCTTTAATCGTACTATATATTATATATAGGTTGTGATTATGTGAGAAATAAATTAAGTAAACTTCGTGAAAGAGCAAATGTAGATGCAAAATATGTATATGAGAATATAAAAGTTACAAATGATATCTACTCTAAATGGGAAAATAATAAAAGAAAAGTACCTTTAAAGTATATAATAGATATATGCAACTTATTTGAAATTAAATTAGATTATCTATTAAATTTATCAGATAAAATTGAAATATCAAAAATAAAATATAGTAGTGATAAGAAGAAAATAGGAGATAAATTAAAAGAAATAAGAACCGATTTATCTATGAGTTTAAGACAAGAATCCAAGCTAACTGATATATCATTTAATGCATTATCTAGATATGAAAGAGGTATTAGATTAATATCAACTGATGCTTTAACTAAATTATCTATTAAGACTGGATATGATGTTAATTGGGTACTAAGTGAGGAAAAGAGTAAAAAAGAAACTACTAAAAGTAATATTATATAAAATAATGGTTAAAATATTATTAATCATTATTTTTATTATAGCCAATTTTTTGAAAATTATAATTTTGTAAATAAAAACATATAAGATGATAATAATAATCATGTAGTCTGTTGATAGGAGGATTTATATGTTTTTAAAAAGTAAAAACGTATATAATTTTATCTTAAGTCTTCTTCTATTTATACCACTTAGACTTTATGCATATTCAGACTATATAATTGCTAGTGGAGAAAATATTGGTATTAAACTTAT
>CAMJTE010000073.1 GCA_946408655.1 uncultured Caryophanales bacterium
AATTAGGTGATGTTATGTATAGTATATATCAAGTAATGTTTGGTGATACACTAGAGTCGATTGCAAATAAATTTAATACAACAGTGGATAAATTAAGAGAGATTAATAATAGTATAAATATGGATAATGGTTCTTATATTATAGTGCCTAGTATGAGTGATGATGCATTTGAAGCATATATAGTTAAATCAGGAGATACTTTATACGGAATTGCAAAAGAATATAATATACAGGTAGATGACTTGGTTACATTAAATGGGCTAAATAAAAATGATTATCTTTATCCAGGGGAGCAAATTATGGTTCCAACTGGGGTAGCAAGCATTTATATAACTAAGGATGGAGATACAATAGATAAGGTGTTAATGAACTTTAATGCTGATTTCGAAGGATTGAAAAGACAGAATAGAAATCTTTATCTTGCTCCTGACCAAATAATTACATTTAGAGAAGAAAGTTTTAGATAAATCTTTTCTTTTTTTTTGAATTATTATATAATTGGTATAGAGGTCGATAGAATGAGTAATATGGATATGAGTGGCATTAGTATATTAAATTCATATGGAGAAGACTTAACTGGCAAGACATATGTAACTGATCCAGCGATTGCTAGAGATGAAGAGATTAAAAAATTAATGATAGTATTACTTACTCCAGAAAAATCAGGTTTATTAATAGGTAAAGCTGGTATTGGTAAGACGGCTATTGTAGAAGGACTTGCATATCGTATACAAAAAGGCTTAGTACCTAATGCTTTACAAGGATATAAAGTAGTTAAGATTAATTCATCATCATTAGTAGGTAAGATAACATATAATGGTAAAGAGGAATTAATTGTATCTGTTTTAGTAAATGAGTTAAGTAACGTAAATAAGATGATTCTATTTATCGATGAGATACATACGCTAATTGGTGCGAAGACTGATAATCCTATGGATTTAGCAAACATATTAAAACCAGTTATAGATAGAGGTCTGGTTAAATTAATAGGTGCCACTACTGATATTGAGTATAATACTTATGTAGTTAGAGATAGGGCTTTCTTAAGAAGATTTGATAGAATAGATGTATTAGAACCAAGTGGCGAGACTGTAGTTAGAATACTTATGGGAACGTTACCTAAGATAGAGAGCCAAACTGGTATTAAGTTTAAATATAATGATTATATAGTTAAGATGCTACTAGAAAGCATAGTAGAAGCGACTAATCCTTACAAAAGAGTATACGGACTAGGGGCGATGTATCCAGATATATGTTTCTCTGTATTAACAGCAGCATTTTCTAATGCTTTATATGAAAACAAACAAGTAGTAGATGTAAAAGACGTTTATAATGCAATTAAAAATAGTAAACGTATATATCCTGATACAATAATTAAAGAACTTAATAATTTTAGAATTAAATTTAATGATGTATGTAAACAAGAAGGAGTAATGCTTCCTGTTGTTACAATAGATGAGATTAAAGATCCAGAAGAGTAATTGATATAATACTTATTTGATGATATAATAAGGAGGATTATGAAGAAAATACCTGTTAAGAATTATTTTATATTATTAATTATGTTAATAGGAGTAATGCTTGTGACGCTTTTTGGCGCAAACTTCTATAATAATAATCTAAAGAAGACTAGTTCTTTATATAAGTATGCTAATCATATGGGACGTAATGATTTAAAAGAGTATTTGTCTGAGTCTTCATCACTTGTTATATATATATCTGATAAGTATGATTTAACTAAAGAAAACATTGAAGATAGTTTAAAAGATAAAATTATCGAACTTAATTTATATAATAATTTTGTATATGTTGATAAAAAAGAGTTTAATGATAAGTTTTTAGATTATTTTAACACTACATATCATACTAATCTAAGTGTTAGCGTGCTTCCTACCATTATTATATATAATGATGGTGTGATTGAAAATATATATTATAGTCTTGATATAGATATGGTTAATAATCTAAGTTTGGATGGTGTTAAATGATAAATGTTGTATTATATGAACCAGAGATTCCGCAAAATACAGGAAACATTATGCGTACATGTGCGGGTACTGGAGCTAAATTACATTTAATTAAGCCGCTAGGATTTTCATTAGATGAAAAGAGTATTAAAAGAAGTGGTGCGAATTATATAGATAGTTGTGATTATACAGTGTATGAGAACTATGATGACTTTTTAAGTAAAAATGAAGGAGAATTTTACTTTTTAAGTAGATATGGAACTAAGGTACATACTAGTTTTGATTATAGTGATACTACTAAGAATATTTATTTAGTATTTGGACGCGAGAGTACGGGTATTCCAAAAGAGATACTTAAAAACAATATTGATAAATGTCTTAGGATACCTATAAATGATAATATTCGTGCGCTTAATTTATCTAATTGTGTAGCAATCATGGTATTTGAAGTATTAAGACAACAGAATTATCCAAAATTACTTGGGTATGATCCGTTTAAGGGTGCGGATTATCTAGAAGAATAAATTATAAAAGATAAAAAGAGGGATTATATGGATTTTATAGCTAATTATTGGGTGATACTAGTAGTGGTGTTTATTTTGATTTTGTTAGTATTATTATCTTATTTAATTGATAAAGAAATACGTAAGATGAAAGATAATGATAATAAAGATGATACTGGAGCAGGTTCTACGGTTGATTCAGATTTAAAAGAGTATTATAGTTATAACGAAGATAATGATGGTGATAATGCTAATATCGAGAATAATCATAGAGAAATGCAAAATGATATTATTGAAGAAAGTAAAGAATTAGTAGATGATACATCGTCACCACTTGAATATGATGAGTTAGATATTGAAGACATAGATGCGGATTTTAATAAGTTAATACATAAAAAGAAATTAATTGATGATTTTATTAAAGATAGCGTTGAAGCACTGAAGGTTGAAAAGTTAGAAATTAAGGAAGAAAATTCAGATGATAAAATAGAACTTCCAGATATTAAAATAAAAAAAGATACTAATGAAGATGTATGGAAAAAGTGAGTTTGATTTATAACTCACTTTTTGATACTTCAATAATTTTATCCATACTATCATCTTTAGCCATTATATTTTTATGAAGTTTTCCACATTTCTCACAAATATATAATATTTTGTATGTATTTTTATATTTTTCAATACCTACTGGTCTTAGTAATCCTTTGCACTCATTCATTCTATCTCTTGGATTAATGTCTACGTGTTTAGAATATAGACAATACGGACAGTGGTCTCTTGATGAATATATAAGTTTATTAACATTTTTTCCACAATTTTCACATATAAATTTTTCATCTAATTCATTAAATATTTTCATGCAATCACCTTTTATACAATTGTACCACAAAAAATTGATTATAGACATAAAATTAAATGTGTGTTAAACTATTATTAGCTTTAAGAAGGTGAAATATGAATATTATAAAATTTCTTAAAAGAAAGAACAATGAATATAAGATTGGTATAGTTGAAGAATTTGTATTAATGGTTTCGGCATGCATATTATGTTTAGTACTTGGTTTTAATTTGTCTAGTAAAAAGAGTGTTAAAGAAGTTAAATATGATGATAATCTTACAACCTTTATAGATAATTATAATTACATTGTGGATAACTATTATAAAAAGGTAGATAAAAAACAATTAATTGATGATGCAATTGCGGGAATGATGAAGACACTAGATGATCCTTATTCTGTATATCTAAATGATGAAGAAAATAGAAGCATAAATATTACGTTAAATGGTAAGTACCAAGGATTAGGACTTATGATAGGAAAAAAATCTGATGGTAATATTGTAGTAGCCGGAGTATTTAAAGAATCACCTGCAGATAAGGCAGGAATACTTGAAGGAGATATTATAATTAAGCTTGATGATAAGGATGTATCTAGCATGGATGTTAGTGAGTTTAGTAATTATGTTGCTAAGAGTGAAAATACTGAATTTAAATTGACATTATTAAGAGATAGCGAGAATAAAGAAATTACTGTATCAAAGAATAATGTAGAAATTGATTCAGTGTATTCTAATACAATAGATTATAATAATAAGAAAGTTGGTTATATTTACATATCATTATTTGCGGCTAATACTTATGAACAGTTTTCTAATAAACTAACTGAGTTAGAAAAAGAAGAGATTAATTCATTAATCATAGATGTTAGAGGAGATTCTGGCGGTTATTTAACAACAGTCGACTCAATACTAAAAAAATTTATGACTAAGAAACAAGTTATATATCAATTAAAGAAAGGTAGTTCTGTTTCTAAAACATACGGGGCTGCTAAAAAGAATAAAAAATATAAAATAGTTTTACTAGGAGATGAGAATAGTGCTTCGGCATCGGAATTGCTGATTGCAGGAATTAGAGAAAACTACGATAGCAGTATATTTGTTGGAAAGAAAACATATGGTAAGGGTACTGCTCAAGAGATGATATCATTAGATAGTGATAATAAATATAAGATAACAACTAAAAAATGGTTAACTCCAAAAGGTAATTGGATAAATGATACAGAAGGAATTATTCCTGATATTGAAATTGATACTGAAGAAATCTCATTTGGAGATGCTAGTTATAATGATGTACAACTTAATAAAGCACTTGAAGATGCCACGAAATAAGAAAATGATTTGTTCGTTTTCTTATTTTTTGATATAATGGTTGCGGTTGGTGGTTTTATGAAAAGAATGTATATAGGAGATAAATATCAAATACAGTGTTATAAACATGATGGAAAAATACATAGAGCATGGGATGAAGCGATTTTATTAGATATAAAAAAAGACTATTTAGTATTTGGAAATAATAAAACTTTAGTTAGAGAGTCAGAAGGAACTACTTGGAGAACTAAAGAACCAGCAATTATGTATTTTTTTAAAGATAAATGGTATAACATTATAGCGCAGATGAAAAGTGATGGCATATACTATTATTGCAATATAGCATCTCCTTTTATAATAGAGGAGGGTACAATAAAATATATTGATTATGATTTGGATCTTCGGATTTTTCCCAAAGGTGATTATAAAGTTTTGGATAAAGGTGAATATGAGTGCCATAGAAAATCTATGAATTATTCAAATGACTTACATATTGTTATTAATAATGGAATGGATGAATTAATAAAAGCATATAATAATATGGCTATTATGTTTAGTAGTGATGCAAATATCTTATATATGCATGAATATCTTGATTTAAAGAAACAGAGAATAAATGAATAAAATAAAAAAAATACAAAAAATGTGTTGACAATCGATTGTATATTTGATATATTAATCTGGCAGTCGACAAAAACTGCATATGAAATATAACAAAAATTAAAAAAATGTTAAAAAATCAAAAAAAGTATTGACATTGAATTACGTTTCTGTTATATTTGAATCGTGTCTTTTGAAAGGCGCAAAAAACTAAATAAATCAAATAAAAAATTAAAAAAACTTTAAAAAAGTATTGACATTGATTTTTATATTTGATATAATGGAATCACTTCTTGTGAAGAGAAGCGAATGATCTTTGAAAACTGAGCAAAATGTCAATTCACAATTAGTTAGGACAAACA
>CAMJTE010000074.1 GCA_946408655.1 uncultured Caryophanales bacterium
ATTATAACTCCATAATCATAATAATTTGTGACTTTTATTTTTGAGTTTACCCTAAACTATATTTAAATGATAAACTTAAGTTAAAAGATTTAGAACAAGTAAAATCAAGTTATTTAGGACACTTAAGTTATGGTAATACAAATAATTTAGTTAAAGTAACATTAAAAAAATATGCCAAAGATAAATATTATGATTTAGGAAATGAAGTAAAAATTGTTAACAATAGTATTGTAATATTAGAAAAGAAGTGATATTATTAACAGGCAGGGCTAATACTGATAGTGGTTTTCGGCGTCTAATGTCTGGAATGTCAACAATGATGGCAGGCTCAACAACAACGTCAACAGCAACAACAACGTTGTTCGCCCAGCTTTCCTAGAAACTAAGTATTATTGTACTACGGTCAATGATGGAAAGACTAGGAAAACAAGTATTATTCCTCTTGTAACTTTACAAGAAAAACTATATTGCAGATGATTGCGAATTTTGGTAGGTAGTTTAGACTATTCGAAGACGGGCGTAATCTATAACTGCAATTTTTTTTGTAAAAAGTATTGACCTATTAGAAAAATCTTGATATACTTGATTCGTAAATAGTAGAGGTAATGTTATGAATTATTTCGAATATTTATAGATTTTTAACATGTTAAATAGTTTTATATTAGTGAAAGGATTTGATTTTTATGGTAAAAAGGAAAAAATCTGCATTTACTTTAATAGAGCTAATTGCAGTATTAGTTATCATGGCAATTATTGCCCTAATAGTTACACCTTTAGTAATGAACATAATTAGAAAAGCGAGAGTAGCTGCAGATAAACGTAGTATTGATGCATATGGACGTTCTATTGAATTAGCGATTGCAGGATACTTGCTAGATAATGGAAAGTTTCCAACAGATGTATCAGAGTTAACTATTGAATATTCAGGAAATAAAGTAGAATGTTCAACTACACAGTTAAATAGTGATTCTTCAGTATATCTAACAGGATGCACAGTAGGAGGAAGAACTGTAGATTATGCATATGGAAGTGATAAAACTCCACCGGCACCAACATATACAGCTTATACAGTAGGTAATCAAGTATCTTACAATAATGTAAACTACTATGTAATAGAGAATAGTGATACTACACAGTCTACAGTTAAATTATTAAAAGCAGAACCATTAACAGCACAAGAAATATCAGATTATAAACCTTCAGATGCACAAACTTATAGTAGTAATGGTTATACAGGAATGCAATATCATTCAAGTAGTAATTCATACGAAGGGTCATATATAAAAACTGCAGTTGATGCATGGAAAGCAGCAAAAGCCCCAGCAGCAACTGAAGCAAGGTTGATAACTCTAGATGAATTAAAAAATAATTTAGGGTATCAAGTTCAACAAGAATGTACAGGAAGTTGTTATCAGGTTGGTCAAAAAACAGATGACACACCAAGTTGGGTATATAATAGTAATTATTTGTATTGGACAATGAGTCCATATAGTGATTCGGCGTCTCGTGTCTGGTTTGTCGTCGATGATGGCGGGCTCTACAACGACGTCTACTACTACAGCGGCGACTACTTCGGCGTTGTTCGCCCAGTTATAATTCTCTCAAAATCTTTGATCTCTGCATAAGAATATGCGAGTGAAAAACTAGATTTGGGAGTAAGGTTAATTCGTAAGGAAGAAACTTGTGCGAGAGGCAATGGTTTGCGAAGCAAACTATTGGAATAGGCAAATATAGCGAAAGCGTAATTTGCCGTTATATTGCGAACGACTGCACCGAAGGTGCCTAAGTGAGCAGAAGTAATGAAAAAAGAAGTAAGAAAAAAAGGATATTGTGAACTATTCCACCCAAAATGATTGAATATCATTTAGGGTGGTTTATTTTTTAGGTATTGCTAAAAAGTTAATTATGTAGTATAATTTTAAATGCAACAAATTTGCATTTGGAGGGATTTGATGAAGGATATAGTTATTGATACATTAATTGATGGAGTAAAGTTAATACCTTTTTTGTTTATTGCTTTTTTAATTATTGAGTTGATTGAACACAAATTAAGTAATAGGAATAAGGATTTAATCACTAAAACGGGTAAGTTTGGACCGATGCTTGGAAGTGTTCTTGGTATGTTTCCTCAATGTGGTTTTTCTGTTTTGGCTACTAATTTATATGTAACTAGGATTGTTAGTTTGGGTACTTTGATTTCTATTTATTTATCTACTAGTGATGAGATGTTACCAATATTGTTATCTCAAAATGTTGAGATTGGTTTAATTATTAAGATATTATTAATTAAGTTATTTATTGGTATGGTTAGTGGTTTTATTATTGATTTTATTCTTAGAAAGAAAGAATCTAAGGTTGAAGCTGATTATGATATATGTCATGAAGAAAATTGTCATTGCAAGGATCATTTATTATTATCGGTAATTAAGCATACGATTCATATTACTTTGTTTTTGATGATTATTAGTTTTCTTTTAAATTGTTTATTAGAATATACTGGTATTCTTGATACTAATAATATTATTGCAAATAATCCATTTAGTGTGTTTGTTACAAGTTTAATAGGGTTAATTCCTAATTGTGGAGCTAGTGTGATGATAACTACTCTTTATTTAAAAAATATTATTAGTTTTGCTTCTATGATATCTGGATTACTTACTGGTAGTGGTGTTGCACTCTTAGTATTATTTAGATCTAATAAAAAGTTAAGTGAGAATATAATTATATTATCTCTTGTATATTTTATTGGAGTAGGTGCAGGATTAATACTAGAGCTTAAGGATTATATATGGTAGAGGATTTACTTAAGAATAATAATTTAAAGGTTACTAAACAAAGAGTAAGTGTACTTAAAAGTATTATTAAATTAGAAGATAATGCATCTATTCATAATATAGTAAGTAGTGTAGATATAGATAAATCTACTGTTTATAGAATAATTAATACTTTGATAACTAATAATGTAATAGAAAAGGATATTAACTATGATAATTTAGATTATTATAAATTAAAGAGTAATCATAAGCATTATATAAAGTGTGTGAAATGTAAGAAAATTAGTACGTTAGATAGTTGTCCTTTTGATAATGTAAATGTTGGTGATTTTGAGGTTATTAATCATAGTTTAAAAATAGAAGGTATATGTAAAGATTGTAAGGAAAGTTAAAAATGTGTCATTAAATGTCTTAAAAACGTCTCATCAAAATTCTTAAAAATGTCTCATTGAATATTGAAATTAAATTAATTTTATAGTAAAATTAAATAAAGGAGATGTGATTTATGTCGCTTACAAACGAGAATTATAAAGAAAGATTGATTGATAAAAAAATTAAGAAATATCTTGAAGTGTTTGGAGCCGTTAGTATAGAAGGTCCAAAATGGTGCGGGAAAACATGGTCATCACTTAATCAGGCCAATAGTGTTATTTATATGGATGATGATGAGAATAAAACTAGAGCTGAGATTGATGTTAAATCTATTTTTTCACATGATAAAAGTGAATTGCCTCAGTTGATTGATGAATGGAATCTCGCACCTAATATTTGGGATGCAACTAGAAGAGAATGTGATAAAACAGTTGATTCTGGTAATTATATTTTAACTGGTTCTACAACTTTGCCTAAAAAAATTCAAAAGGAAAAAATTAAACATTCTGGTGCGGGTAGAATTGGAATTATTAAAATGTCTACTATGAGTTTATACGAGTCTTTAGATTCATCTGGTAAAGCATCTATAATGGATATGTATAATGGCACACAAAAAAGTATGCCGATAGAAGAAGTTGAACTAAAACATCTTGCAAATCTTATTGTTCGTGGAGGATGGCCTAAAAATATCGGAGTAAGTGATGAAAATATTCATATAGTACCAAGAGGATATATTGATAGTATTCTAAGAGATGATATGATAGATGATGAGGATAAAAAGCGAGATAAGGATAAAATGCTTATGTTACTTAAATCTCTTGCTCGAAATGAGTCATCTATTGTTAGTAATAATACTATTATTAAAGATATTGGTGATTTTGAATCAAAGGATCCACTTAGTAGTACTAATACTCTTGCAGATTATTTAGATGTTTTAAATAGGCTTTATTTACTTGAAAACTGGAGTGCATATAGTGATAATTATCGTTCAAGAGAAAGAGTAGGTAAGGCACCTAAAAGACATTTTACTGATCCATCACTTGCTTGTGCACTTTTAAATTTAAATTCTGATAAATTGCTTAGAGATTTTAACACATTTGGACTTTTGTTTGAGGGATTAGTTGCAAGAGATATTAGAATCTATATGGATTATTTAAATGGAACTGTTCATCATTTTAGAGATAATGTAACAGGATTAGAAGTAGATGCAATATTAGAGTTTGAAGATGGAGAGTATGCAGCAGTTGAAATTAAACTAGGTTTTAACAAAGTTGAAGAAGCAATAGAAAATTTGCAAAAATTCAGTGATAATGCTACAAAAAAGCCAAAATTTATGTGTGTTATTGTAGGAAAATGTTCTGGAATTGCAAGGGACTCTAAAACTGGTATATATATTGTGCCTATTACTGCTTTAAAACCTTAGTAATAATATTAAGAAAGTTAATACTGTAGATGTTATTATATCTACATCTTGGTAATTCATCGGATCAACCCCCGTGTTGGTGCTAAGTGTCGCTTAAAAAGGTAACCTTTATATGTGGTTACCTTTTTAAATATGATACGACAGATAATGTAGAAAGTATCTGTAAAAAATACAGTTAATTGAATTATTTAGTTATACAAATTCAAAAAGTTAAGGGTTTAGTAAAAAAGTGCAATAAAAATTGTGCTTTTCATCCATTATTTTAAACATTGTTATTATGTCTTTGTGGTTATTTAGTTTAAAATAATATAAAAGATAAGCACAAACTTATCTTATAGAATGTATTGATTATAATTTTTCTATTTGCTCTTTATTTAATCCAGTAACTTTAGAAATAAAATTTATGTCTGCTTTTTCATTTTTCATTTTCTTTGCCATCTCTAAAGTATTTTTCTCAGTAACTTCTTCAGTAACTTTTTTAGTTGTTGCTTCAACTGCATCAGCTACTGCATATTCAATATTGGCCTCATACGCTTCTTTTAAATATTCTTCTCTATCATATGCTACTATTACATTATCTACCCAACTATACTTTTTCACTATATCACCTATCTCCTCTAAAATCTTGTTGCGTTTAGAAAGTCTATCTAATAATTTTTCTTGGTATACTCCAATTATTCCAACCGCAATTTCAAAATCACTTAATTCACTTACACCTTTAGTATAACATAATTCTAGATAATGTGATACATTTATATTGATAATTTCTACTTGATCAGTTAATTTAAAAGTAGAATCTTCATTATCATTTAGTGAAAAGCTAGCATATGGCTTTTTATATAATAGGAAATTCATGCTTTTCTATCAAAAACCATTGACAAGACGAA
>CAMJTE010000075.1 GCA_946408655.1 uncultured Caryophanales bacterium
TTAAAGATATTATTGGTAAAGGTGGAGATACTATTACTAAGATTATTCAAGATGCATCAGGAGTTGTTAGTGTTAATGATGTAAATGCTGTTAAAGTTGACTTAGAAGATGATGGTAAAGTAATTATCTATCATACTGATAAAGAGATTATTGAAAAAACAGCCAAGATGATTAAAGACGTTGTAAGAGTTCCAGAAGAGGGTATGATTTATAAAGGAAAAGTTGTAAAAATAATAGATTCAGGATGTTTTGTAGAATTATGGCCTGGATGTGACGGGCTAGTACATATATCAGAGCTTGATGTTAAAAGAGTAGAAAAAGTAACTGATGTTGCAAACATTGGCGACGATATGATAGTTAAATGTCTAGGGTACGATAAACGTGGAAGACTTAATCTATCTAGAAAAGCAGCAATTAAATAAAAATACATGAATTTGTATTTTTTTTCTTTTTTTGATAGAATATGTTCGTTGTTGGGGGGAAAACATGAAAATAAATTATTCTAAATTAAGAGAAAGGTATAATGATGAACAGTTAATATATTATTTATACAATCACTATTATTATATAATTGATAAAGTTTATTACAGAAATAACGGTAATATAAGAAGAGAATTAATAGAATCACATTTAAAAGAATTAATAAAAAATTATATAAAAGATGACAATAAATCTATTAATCCTTCTAAATATTTCAACTACAAAATGGTGCGTTATGAAAAATTATTAAAAAATGGTGAATTAAAAGAGAAACAGTTACAGTTAATTAAAAAAGCATATTTAAATGATATAACTGCAAGACAACAAATATTTCTAAATAAAATTGATAAAATTGATAATAAAGCAGAAGAATTATATTCAAGTATAGAAAATAATACAATTATTACACTTGATGATATAAAGCAGATAATGTATTTAGATATGTGGAGATTTACAATTAAGTTCTATGATAAGGAAAATACTGGAATTTATTTTAGTACTGAATTTATGAAACATCTTAACAATCTTTCTAATAGAATAAGGAACTATCTAAATAAGGAATTAGTGCTTCAAGAAAATGTAAATATTGAAAATGTCCAATACTCTGATTCTTATTTTATTGAAAGGATTGAAAACAAACAAGTATTAGATACTATTGAAAAAGAACTTAACGATAAATATCGTGCTGTCTTTAAAGCTTTAAGACAGGGTGATACATATGAACAGGCAGGTA
Organism: uncultured Caryophanales bacterium; assembly: GCA_946408655.1. Classification (GTDB taxonomy): domain Bacteria; phylum Bacillota_I; class Bacilli_A; order RF39; family UBA660; genus RUG12438. Next base: position 1,214 of record CAMJTE010000075.1, read on the forward strand.
GTCAAATTGGGGTAACTAAGGCAAGAGTGAATACCATGACTAATAGAGTAAAGAGAATTGTGAAAAAAAGGAATATTGTGTGGTAATAATGGGAAGAACAATAAATTATAATAAATTAAAAGAATTATATACTGAAGATGAATTAATAAATTTTTTATATAATCATTATTACTATGTAATAGATAAAATATATATTAGAAATAATGAGATTATACCTATAAATGTCATAGAAGAGTGTTATAAAAATGGAATAGCAGAATTTGTAAGTAGAAATAATACCAATGAAAATCCTTCTAAATATATTCATTCTAAGTTAGTTTCTTTAGAAAGGTCATGCAAAAGTAAGAATAGTAAAAAGGAGTACTATGAACTTTTAAAAAGGGCTTACTTAGATGATATTGATGCAAGAAAAACTATGTTTTTTAGTCAATGTGATAAAATTGATAATAAAATAATTGATACATATGAAGCATATTTAGATTCTGATTATATTACCTTGGATTATATTAGTTTTTTCTTATATCAAGATATGTGGAATTTTGTAAATAGATATTTCGATAGTGATAATAAAGGATACTATTTTAGTACTAGGTTTGATAATCAACTTAATGCAACTATATCTAAACTAAAGAGAAATATTGGTAAAGAACATCAACATAGTAATAAAGTAAAGAAAAAAGGTGGAGTTTAGTCTCGACCTTTTAATAATTCATAGATATCTTTAACATCACTTATTGTATTATTTTTATAGTATGGTTTTAAATGTAGATGAAAGTGTTTAACTTCTTGTACATCACCATTATTTTGAATAAATGTTAATCCATCTGCATTTAATTTTTCTTCAAGCATAACTTTTAATTCTTTTGCCACTTTAAATATATGGGTCAAAGTATCTAGAGGAATATCGCTCATATCTAAATAATGTTTCTTAGGAATAAGTAGGGTATGGCCATTAGAATCAGGATTAATATCTAAAAATGCATAAACTAACTCATCTTCATAAATCTTATAACTAGGAATTTCACCATTAACTATTTTACAAAATAAACAATCCATTTAATCATCTCCTGCATACATTTTAACAAATATAAAAAAATAGTTCAATTATTTAAACTATTTTGCATGAATATCTGCGAATATTCTATATATATAATGATATTTTTTTATAAAATTATACATTGTAAAATAATAGTAAAAAGATGTATTATATCTTTTAATTTTAACTAATATCTAGTATAATTATTGTGGGTGTTGATAATGAATATATTAAAAATTGAAAATTTAAAAGTTCGTATTAAAAATACAGATAGAGTAATTCTTGATGGATTTAATCTTGTGATTAAATCAGGAGAAATACATGTTATAATGGGGCCTAATGGTGTTGGAAAATCTACTTTATCCAAAGTTATTATGGGGCATTCTGATTATGAGATATTAGAAGGTAAAATATATTATAATGATACGTTACTTAATGATTTAAAAACAGATGAACGTGCACGACTTGGTATATTTTTAGGAATGCAATCTCCAGTTGAAATTGAGGGGGTAACTAATGCCGATATGCTCCGTACAGCTTTACATTCTAAAATGGGAACAGAGTTTAAATTATATGAATTTATCAAAGATATGGATAAGAATGTAGAAAAATTAAGCATGAATCCAGATATGATACATCGTGGAGTTAATCAAGGCTTTAGTGGTGGAGAACGTAAGAAAAATGAAATATTACAGATGAATATTTTAAAACCTGCATTTATTCTGCTTGATGAAATTGATTCAGGACTTGATGTAGATAGTCTAAAAATAGTTGGTGATGAAGTATATAACTATTTTAAAGAAAATAAACCAGGAATATTACTTGTAACTCATTATGAAAGATTACTTGATTATATTAAACCTGATTTTGTTCATATAGTTACAAACGGTAAGATAGTTGAAACGGGAGATTTTTCATTAGTAAAAAAGATAGAAAAAGAAGGATATAATAAATATATTTCTAAAAAAGTTGAATGTATTGGGACGTGCGCTGTTAAGAGAGTGATATCTCATGAATAAAATAGTAGTGGATAAGGAAAAATTAAAAAGTATTGATGTTAATGATGATATTAATGTTACACTTACTCCTAGAAAATCTTTATTTGATATATGTTTAATTTCTATAGATATTAAAGATAATACTGATTTATATTTATATATTAATTCCGACACTACAAAGTTAAAAATAAATATTAATGTTAATGCAAACTTATTATGTAAGTTATATATTATAACTAATGGTAGTGATGCTAAAATAGGTTATAATTATAATATAGGTGAAAATAGTGAGATATGTGTTACTAAATATAATAGAGTAGATAATATAAAAGAGATGGTAGAAATTAATCTAAATGGTATTGAAGCAAAAATTGATTATCTGTTTAAAAGTATTAGTACTAAAAAAGAATCATATGATTATGCAATATTCCATAATTATAAAAACACAGTTAGCAATATAAAAAATCATGGGGTAAATGTAAGTGGTAATATGTCTATTCAAATATCATCTAGTATAGATAAAAATATTACTAATTGTACTTGTAATCAGTTTAATAGAATTATTAATTTAACTACTAATAAGTGTGAGATTAGACCTATATTATATATTGATAATGAAGAGGTTACAGCTAATCATTCTGCTTTGATTGGAGATTTTGAGGATGATGAATTGTTCTATTTGGAATCTCGTGGTATATCAAAAAAAGATGCATACAACTTACTTATTAAAGGATTTCTAAGTAGTGGCATAGATAATAATGATATAAAGAAGAATATTGAAGATGATTTAAATAAGTATTGGAGGTGATTTATGCATAGAGATGATTTTAGTATGCTAGATAATGTAGTATATTTAGATAATAGCGCAACTACATTAAAACCTAAAGTATTAGTAGATGCAATTAGCGATTACTATAATAACTACTGTTCTAATGCATCAAGAGGGGATTATAAAATTGCTTTACGAGTTGATGATGAAATACTAAATGCTAGAAATAAAGTTAAAGAGTTTATTAATGCAAGTGATTCTAAAGAAATAATATTTACATCAAATGCAACGGATTCTTTAAATAAAATAGTCTTTGGATATTTTAAATATAATTTAAAAGAAAAAGATCAAGTATTAATAACAAAAGCAGAACATGCTAGTAATGTACTTCCTTGGTTTGAACTATCTGATGAAATAGGTATTGATGTAAATTACATTCCATTAAATGATAATTATGAAGTAACACTAGATAATGTTATAAAATCTGTTACACCAAATACTAAGATTATATCGCTTGCTTATGTAACTAATGTTATTGGTGATATTAGACCTATTAAAGAAATAGTTGAATATGCTCATAAAAATAATATATTAGTTGTTGTTGATGGTGCACAAGCAGTACCACATATGAAAGTAGATGTTAAAGATTTAGATATTGATTTTCTAGTATTTTCTGCTCATAAAATGTGTGGCCCTACTGGAGTTGGCATTTTGTACGGAAAAGAGGAGCATTTAAATGATATGTATCCTACTACTTTTGGTGGTGGAATGAACGCATCATTTACATTTGATAAAGTGCGTGAGTATAAAAGTTTACCTGCTAAACTAGAAGCAGGAACACTTAATATTGCGGATATTATTGGTTTTGGTAAAGTTATAGATTATATTAATTCTATTGGTATTGATAATATAAATGATTATGAAAAGAAACTACATAGGTATGCAATAGATAAATTAAAAGAAATCGATAATGTAGTTATATATAATGATTTTGTAAATACAGGTATAATTACATTTAATTATAAAGATATTTTCCCGCAAGATCTTGCAATATATTTAGATAAGTATAATATATGTGTGCGCGCTGGTAATCACTGTGCGAAGATGTTAAAAGATGAGTTGAAAATAAAAAATACAGTTCGTGCATCTCTATATTTTTATAACACTAAAGAAGATATAGATAAACTTGTAAAATCCTTAGTTAATCCCAATATAAAAAATGAATTATTATAAAAATATACTATTTATACACAGTAAAATAGAATAAACTTGTCAAATTTCGACATTGTAGAAAAAATAAGAAGA
>CAMJTE010000076.1 GCA_946408655.1 uncultured Caryophanales bacterium
TTAGAACGTGAACTTGATATGATTGATTTGAATGTTAAGTCCTTACACACTTTAATTAAGTTATTTTTAAGTGACTTTGTTAAGAAAGATAAAGGATATATCCTTAATGTTGCATCTATCGCAGCTTTCCAACCTGGACCTTTAATGGCAACATATTATGCATCTAAATCATATGTGTATAATCTAACTACTGCTATTAATTATGAACTTAAAAAGAAAAAAAGTAATGTCTATGTAGGAGTATTGTGTCCTGGGCCAGTAGATACAGAATTCAATAAAGTAGCTCATGTTACATTTAATTTAAAATCACATAGTAGTGATTATGTATGTAATTACGCAATAAATAAAATGTTTAAAAAGAAGAAATTAATAATACCAGGATTTAGAATAAAATTAGGATATTTATCTGCTAAGTTTTTACCACTTAATATAGTTTTAAAATATATCTATAATGCTCAAGAAAAGAAACACAAATAATTAATTATATTTTCACTTAAATATCACAAATTAGTTTTAGAATTTAATTAGATGGAGATGGTAATTTGAATAAGAAGGATAATAAAAATAATATTTATAAAATAATTATAATAGTATTAATGGTAATAATTATTGGATTGATTGGATTATTAATAAGTGGAAAAGTTGAAATAAATAAAAAGACTAAAGAAACAGTTATTTCATCTAAAACAGTAGAAGAACAAAGTGATATTAAGACTGCTATATCCAAAGTATATGATGCAGTAGTATATATTCAAGTAGAAGCAATTAATAATCGAACTTTAGGTGGTTTACAAGTATCATCAGGATCAGGTTTTGTTTATAAGAAAAAGGGTAATGATGCTTATATTCTAACTAATAATCACGTAATATCTGGAGCTAGTAAAATAACTGTTACATTTATTAACGGAAAAGAAGTTGAAGCAACATTAGTTGGTCATGATGAATTTACAGATGCAGCTGTATTAAAAGTTAATGCAGATGATGTAATAGCTGTTGCAGAACTTGGTAAAAGTGATGATATAGAAATAGGAGATACAGTATTTACTGTAGGTGCACCTCTTGGTAAAGAATATATGGGAACAATTACTAAAGGTATTGTATCAGGTACAAATAGAATGGTTAATGTAAAACTTGATAGTGGTTCTTATATAATGGAGACTATTCAAACAGATGCAACTATTAATTCAGGGAATAGTGGTGGACCATTATGTAATATATTAGGACAAGTAATAGGAATAACTTCATCTAAATTAGTAGGTGAAGGTGTAGAAGGAATGGGATTTTCAATTCCGATAGAAACAGTTAATTCTATAATTGAAAAACTTGAAAAAGGAGAAGAGATTGAAAGACCTTATTTAGGCGTTCAACTTGCTGATATTTCTAATGCTTATAATCTACAATACTATTACAATATAAATATTTCTAAAAACGTTAAATATGGTGCGTTACTTGGATATGTAGAAAATGGTAAACCTGCAGCTAATGCTGGACTTGAGGTAGGTGATGTAGTTATAGAAATGGATGGAGAGAAAATAGAAGATTCATCTCACTTTAGATATGAACTATATAAACATAAAGTAGGAGATACTATTAAAATAAAATATTATCGTGGTGATGATATTAAAGAGGCTAGTATTAAATTAGATGAGAAGATAAAATAGTGTTAAGAGTTTTTAATACTATTTTATTTTATGATTTGAAACTGGTTAATTAAGCGATGCTGGTAAAGAATATATTCTTTAAAACTAATGATTGAAGTTGGGAAAAAATATAATGAAAGAAATCTTAGATATATGAGAAAATTTTATGAAGTTTTTAGTAATGAAAATTGACCATGCCATGGTCAAATTAGTTTGATATAAATATACTTTTTTGATATATTATATGTGCGAGGAAAAAATGTTAAATCATTTTTGTATGGGGGCTGTCAATAGAGGGTGCCCTAGTTTTTTTATTAGAGTGTTTATGCACTCTTTTATTTTATAAAAAAATAGTGTATAATCTAATTAGATTGGATGATAAGTATGAACGTATATAAAAAAATATATAAAGAGATAAAAAGACATAAAAAAATAGTACTTGCAAGACACATTGGACCAGATCCAGATGCCCTAGGTAGTACATTAGGATTAAAGGAAATAATCTTAAATACATTTCCTAAAAAGGAAGTGTATGCAGTAGGTACACCAGCTGCAAAACATAAATATATAGGTGATTTAGATACATTTGAAGATTCCATGTATGAAGATTCATTATTAATAGTCTTAGATACACCTGATATAAAAAGAGTAGATGGACTAGATCCTACTAAGTTTAAACATAAAATAAAAATAGATCATCATCCTGTAGTAGATAAATATTGTGATATAGAGTTTGTAGATGATACTGCATCATCTGCATCTCAGTTAGTTATAGAACTAGTATATAATACTCCACTTAAACTAAATAAAGAAGGAGCCGGAAAACTATATATAGGTCTTGTAAGTGATACTAATAGATTCTTATATTCTTATACAACAGATAAAACATTTAATCTAGTATCTAAATTACTTAAAGATACTAATATAGATATAACTAAGTTATATAATAATATGTATCTTACCCCAATTAAAGAAAAAAAATTACAAAGTTATGCAATATTAAACATGACTATAACTAATAATAAATTAGGTTACTTAATACTTAATCAGGAAAAACTAGATGAACTAGAGACTGATGCTGCAACCATGACAAACATTGTAAACTATTTAAACTATATAGATGAAATGATTGCTTGGGTGATATGTGCATATGATAAGAATACAGAAATGATACGTGCATCAATTAGATCAAGAGGTCCAGTAATAAATACAGTTGCAACACACTATAATGGTGGAGGACATGCATATGCATCAGGTGCAAGACTAAATACATTTGATGAAGTAAGTAATATGATAAAAGAATTAGATAAAGTATGCGAGGAATATTTAAATGAAGAATAAAAAGGGTTTTACATTAGTGGAATTAATGGCAGTAATAATTATAATATCATTAATAGCCATACTAACTTTCCCTAATATAGTAAATCAAATCAAGAAAAGTAAAAAGACAACTACCAATAATATAAATGATATAGTTGTTAGTGCAGCAAAGAGGTATGTTGCTGATAATCCAAATGAGATTGGTGGGGAGGTTTTTTGTTTAAATGTCAGTGAACTTGTCAGTAATGATTATGTTAAAGATGATATATCTAAGGATATAAGTAATAAAGTTGTTAAGATAACAGATAAAAATCTTTTGAAATATGAAATAGTTGAAAAAAAAGATTGTAAAGCGAAGAAATATTGTAATGCTGATTTTTGTGATAGCCACGGTAATAAATATACTCAAGTTGATTATATTGAGAGTTTAGGTGATTCATATATAGACACTGATTATATTCCGGTAGACCTTAATGATTTAAAGATTGATTATATATCAGATATTCCATCTAATGGATTTATAATAGGTCTTTTAAGTAATGGTAAGTATTATGGAATTAGAAGAAATAACAATGCGAGTATAAGATGGCATTCTGCAACGGGAATATATGATATAAGCACAAATTTACAATATGATACGTATTATAACGTGAAACAGGATAATGATGAATTATATATCGATGGAATACAATATGAAGGAGTTAAAGTTGGTGAGAATATATCAAGTTTAGATGTTTCACATTCTTTATTCTTATTTGCTCGAAACAACAATGGAAAAGCTGATTCCTTTTCAAAGGTTAGATTAAAAGAATTGTCAATAAAGTCTAATAATAAAATTATTAGAAATTATGTCCCAGTTATTGATAAAAATAAAAATATTTGTTTATTCGATAAAGTTGAAGAAAAGTGTTCTTATAATTTAGGAAAAGGGATATTTATATCAAAAGATTTAGAAATAAATAAAAAATATTATGATAAAGAAGGTAATCAATATACAAAAGTTGAATACTTGGAAAGTACAGGCACACAATATATTAATACAGAATATAATCCAATAAACTTCTATCAATTGACAATTAATTATATTTCGTATATTCCACCAATATATGGAAACGTTATAGGACTTGTTAGTAATGGTCAATATTATGGAATGAGAAGAAATAACGATTCAAGTATAAGATGGCATTCTGTAACAGGAATATATGATATTAATGTTAATTTAAGTTATAATGTATATTATAATGTTATACAAAATGTTGATGAATTATATATTGATGGGATACAATATAATGGTGCTAATTATGATTCAACATCAAGCTTAAGTAGTTCATATCCTTTGTATATATTTGCCAGAAATAATAATGGAAATTCAGATTGTTTTTCTCAAACTAGGTTAAAAAAATTATCAATAAAATCTGGAAATACTTTAATTAGAGATTATATTCCAGTTATAAATATGAATGGACGTCCATGTTTGTTTGATGATGTAGAAGATAAGTGCTATTACAATCAAGGTACAGGAGAATTCCTATATGGATAAAGGTAGTGTATGCTATCTTTTGGTACTATAAAAGTGTAGTAATTAATTACTATTAAGTAATTGATTATTACACTTCTTTTTATTATGATTGAAGTGATTGGATAACGTTGATCTTTTAGAGATAAAGTTTCGTCATAGAAATTGTTATCCAACCTTCACATAGTATATTCGTTTAAGCAAATTAAGATTGAAATAGTTCTCGTGTAAGGATCAAAAATGATGATATGTAGAGGAGTTGGAATCAATCATAATTTAAAGAATGGAAAGAAAGAAGAAAAATAAAGTATAGAGTTGGAATTGATGTTTCAAAAGGTAAAAGTACAGTAGCTATATTAAGCATTGCTGGTGAGGTAATTGAAGAACCTTTTTAAATAAATCATGACTTCAATGGATTAAATTTATTGGAGAAAAGAATAAAAGATATTCCAAAAGAAGATTTAAAATTGTAATGGAAGAAACTGAAACTTATTATTTACCAACATTAGGTTATTTATTAGATAAGGATTATTTTGTAGTAACATAAAGGAAAATTAAGAAATATCTTGATTAAGTTTTAAGAAGAGAAAAGACAGATAAAAAATACATATAAATTATTAGAAAAATGGTAATTTATTAAATAAAATGTGTAAAAAAAGTCTTGAAATAGGTCGCATTAACGTGTCTTAAAATGTTATTTTAAAAAATTATACTAATCGCGTGATAATTTTGTAGACTTTTGCAAATAAATGTGATATCCTTATATTAAGGT
>CAMJTE010000077.1 GCA_946408655.1 uncultured Caryophanales bacterium
TGTCACAAATAATTATACTATGTCGATTTTTCCTAGTCGGATGATTTTATCCTGTACAATTAATAAAGATAATACTAAAGATAAATATAAGGCTACTAATGCATCTGATGAATCAATTAATTCTAATCTTAGTAAGGAATTGTTAGATGCTTTAAAAGAAGGCGATAAGATTATTAAAGAAATTTGTGAAGGTAAAAGAAAAGGTTATAAAAATGTAAATGAAATGTTGAAAGCTATACTTAATGATTAATTTCAATTGAATAAAAGTATTGATAGTGATACAATTATATTGGGAGAGATGATAAAATGAATGGAAGTATTATTAAAAATATTATAGGTAGAGAAATATTGGATTCAAGAGGAAATCCAACTGTTGAAGTTGATGTTATCTTAGATTGTGGAATTTTAGGAAGAGCAGCAGTTCCATCTGGTGCATCAACAGGTGAACGCGAAGCATTAGAAATGCGTGATGGTGGCACTCGTTTTATGGGAAAAGGAGTATTAAATGCCGTAGGTCATGTTAATAATGAACTAAAAGATTTAGTTGTAGGGATGGACTCGCTTAATCAAAAGGAAATCGATTATGCAATGATTAATTTAGACGGAACAGAAATTAAGTCTAAGTTAGGTGCGAATGCAATACTAGGTGTTTCTATGGCTGTATTAAAAGCAGCAGCCTTATACAAAGGATTACCACTTTATAAATATATAGGAGATGGTACTAATTTACCAGTTCCGATGATGAATATCATAAATGGTGGTGCGCATGCAGATAATAAATTAGATTTTCAAGAGTTTATGATTATACCACAGAGAGATACGATTAAAGAAAGAGTTCGTATTGGTGCGGAAGTATTTCATAACTTAAAGAAAGTATTAAATGAAAAAGGATTATCTACTGGCGTAGGGGATGAAGGCGGATTTGCACCAGACCTAAATTCTAATAGTGAAGGCTTTGAACTTATAATAGAAGCAATAAAAAAAGCAGGCTATATTCCTGGTAAAGATGTAATGCTTGGAATAGATGTTGCTGCATCTGAATTCTATGAAAATGGTAAGTACAATTTAGTTGGAGAAGGAAGAAGTTTAACAACAGAAAAACTTGTTGAGTTTTATGAGGAATTAGTAAGTAAGTATCCAATAATTTCTATTGAAGATCCAGTTGATGAGAATGACTGGGATGGATTTAGATTAATTACTGAAAGACTAGGAGATAGAATTCAATTAGTAGGTGATGATTTATTTGTAACTAATAAAAAGTGTTTGCAAAAGGGTATTGATAATCATGCAGGTAATGCAATATTACTTAAAGTTAATCAAATAGGTACCATTACAGAGACTTTAGAAACAATAGAATTAGCAAAAGCTAATAACTATAAAACAATCATTTCTCATAGAAGTGGTGAGACTGAAGATACTACAATTGCTCATCTTGCAGTTGGTCTTAATTTAGGACAAATAAAAACAGGTTCTATGTCTAGAACAGATAGAATCTGCAAATATAATGAATTAATTAGAATTGAAGAAGAACTAGGAAGGTAGTTCTTCTTCAATTTGATTGTTAATAAGATGATAAATAAATTAGTAAAAATATTAGTTATGTATAAATTGATAACGAAGAAACATGTGAACTACATTTTTTAGATTATGTTGTTTTTATAACAAAAATTAATGATAACGATATTGTGCTTATGAGATATGTAAACATTAATAATGTGATTAAGGAGATAGAAGAAAGCATTATTAATGATAGAACTAAAAAAAATAGAAAAAACATGTATTTAAAATACAATATTAAATATGATAATAATACTAATAGAAAAGTAAAGACTAAAGTAAATAAAAGTGTAATAAAAAAGACATTTTAAAATATGTCTATCTATGCATACTGGATACTTCTTCTAATGTGGGTTGGTCTGGAACAAGATTATTAATTAATTCCTCCATCTCTGGATTAAATTGCTGTGATTGGCTTGCACTTTTTAAATATCCACTCATTTGTTTTAATTGTTCAATTATTTGTCGAGTATTATTTTTGACTTTTTGTACTCTTGGATATAGTTTGTTTGCTATATCCTTATTTAAATGTTTAAAACCATTTAATTTTCCTTCCTTTTGTTGTAAACCTTCTATATAAGAAATTCTAGCACTTATTGGCAAACTTCTAAGTTTATAAAACTTATTTTTTATGGTTGCAATAATTCCTTTATTATTATCTAGGTTATCTAAAATCGATTCCTTCTTTTCTTTAAGTAAATCTCTCTTATCTTGATAATATTGATTAACTGCTTTATCATGACTATCTGATTTAGATGCTTTAAATGAATCTTTATAGTATTTTAATAAAGCTTTATTAACAACAGTTCTTTGCTTAACTTTAATTCTTCCTTGTTTTTCTTTTAACTTATTTAATCTATGACTAATTACTGCTTTAATAAATTTTGGCTTATCCGATTGTAGCTTTTCCCTATTTTCTTTTATTTTAGTATTAACTTCGGCAAGTTTTTGATCTCTTGATTCAATTCTTTCGTTATCACCATAACTTTCTTCTAATTTAATGCTTTCTAATCTTTGTGTAAGTTTATCTCTATATGATTCTAATTGAAATAATTGTTGATATTCATTTTTACTAGGCATTTTTTCAGAATTATTAATATTGTTTCTAATTATGCTAATTTGATTGTTTATAGTTGCTAGTTTCCTTTCAAGATTCTGCTTTGCTATAGTGCTACTATATGCATAATTAGAATCATCTAATTCTTGAATATTATTTTCAACTTCAGAATTATTACTATTATTAAAAATTGGCTGTATATTCTTTTCATCGTCTTTTTCGTCTTCAGTACTGCTAGAACTGTTTCTATTATTGTTTGCAGTTGTATTGTTGCTTGTAACATTAAGGGTGCTTTCATTTTGCAATTCATTTGAATTTAAATCCATAGAATAAGTATCATTTGATGTTGTATATTTATTCTGATTATTTTTTTCATTTAAAACATTTATTATTTTAACGTATTTATCAAAATTTGTTTTAATTAGTTCAACTGTATCTTGGCTTATTTTATAACCATTTTTAAATTCATCTCTTGCGCGTGTAATTTTTCTAGCTTCACTTTCATTACCAATGCTATATGCTTCTTTCATTAATTCATGATAGAAATCATCATTTTCTTTAAATGCATTAAATATACTAACGATATCGTTTATGTTCTTATCTAAATTCATAACGTTATTGCTCCTGAATTATCATTAATTTTACTTGCAAGATAATTTTCAATTTCTCTAAATTCATTAGCATCTTCAATAGTATCTAAACTAAAGCCTGTTTCAGTTTGATTTAAAATTGAAATAAGTACATCATCTTTATCTCTTAACCTATAAACTATATAATCTTTATTTTGTAATTCATTATTAATTATGTCTAATACCTCAATTTCAACTTCACCATTATTGTCTGTTTTTAATTTTAAAATATTATTTTCCATAAATAAATATCCTCCTAGCTTATGTGTAAATTATATAATTTTATCATGTGTTTGTCAAATGCAATTGACTAAAGGTAATGTATGTGTTAAAATGTATTTGGTTTTAAATATTGCCCTATAGCCAAGCGGTAAGGCGGTGGACTCTGACTCCATTATGCGTAGGTTCGAATCCTTCTGGGGCAGCCATTTTTTTATGTGCTGGAATAGCTCAGTTGGTAGAGCAGTTCACTCGTAATGAAAAGGTCGTAGGTTCGATTCCTATTTCCAGCACCATAACTTGCAAGAATGGCGGAATGGTAGACGCGCTACTTTGAGGGGGTAGTGATTTATATCGTGGGAGTTCAAATCTCCTTTCTTGCACCATTAATATTATTAAAAAAATCATGAAGAGCAGATTGTTAGATGCGCAAATGGTATAATGTTGCTAGTGGGATAAATTGGGGTATTTCTACTTATTTTATATGATATTTTAATATTTAAGGAGGCATGCTTGTATGTGTAAAATGGGAGATATAATTGTTGTTAATAAATATATTGGTGATGATGGAAAAGAAATTGGTAAGCATTCATTTGTTGTAATAAATGATGAAGGTGGTACTATTTCTGGATTGGATTATACAATGGTTTCATCTGCAATATCAAATTTCAAAAATGAACAACAAAGAAAAAGAAAGTTAAAGTATGATGGTAATATGGAATTACCAATTGACGCAATTGATGGAAAGAATTTTAAAAAATCATCATATATAAAAGCAGACAAAGCATTTTATTTTGATAAGGATAAATTAGATTATTATGTTTTTGCTACTTTAAAAGACGAGTATATGGATGAATTATTAAGACTTGTTTTGAAATTAGCAAAAGAGGGAAAACTTGAACAAATTATAGATAATTTGTAGGTAATTTGACACATACTATATAATACTGTATAATACCTTCAATATCTTGATATTTTTTGTATTTTTACATATAATATATATGAGATAGACGTGTTGGAGGTGTCTATATGGAAAATAATAAAAAAAATATTATTCCAAAAGGATTTTTTTCACAACCTAGAAAAATCATTAGTACTAAGGAGGCACTTAAGGATGTTATTCCTGTAAATTGGGATGATGTTCTTAAAGGGAGAAAAGATAATAAAAATCAGATTATTGAATTGGTAAATAATAAAAAATATAAATAATTACATATTTTAAAATTCATTAAAACGACGATGGTGTATCTTCAACTTCCATATGATTAAGTCGGATGCGTAAGGATAATGAAATATTATTTTTGAAATTCAAAATAGAAAATATACAAAATACTCTTGAATATTGGAAAGATAAATTTGAAAAACTAATATATTTCTTACATAGTAAACTTCATAGTTGGTATGATAAAGACGATAAATATATTGATGTTGTTAATGATATGTATGATGATAAGGTTTTAGATGATGATGACATTGAAGATTTAGATTTAAGCAAAGAAAAAGATGATTTTGAGAGATAACTTTCAATATCATCTTTTATTATATTTTAAACTTTAAATGGTGGTTTCCTTGTATATTTTAAACAAAAATTATTTGGATCGAAATCTAATTGATGAAATGAATATGAATATAGATTTTTAATATTACCAAGCATTACATTTCTATCATCTAATTTTAAACATTTTAAATATTGTTCAATAAATACTTCATCTGGCAATTTATGTATTGGTGATGAAATATATTTTTTTGCAAATTCACTATCTTTATATATTTTCTCAATTTTCA
>CAMJTE010000078.1 GCA_946408655.1 uncultured Caryophanales bacterium
ATAAAAAGAATGAAATATATCACCCTTAATTACAGTTCAGTCACAAAACTGTAACCGACTTTTACTCATATTTTATTAAAAATACGTGTTATTACTGCTATTTTCCAATTAAATGAATGTTATCTAGAAGGACACCTGTACCTTCAACAACACATGTAAGTGGGCTTTCGGCAATAAATACAGGAACCTTTAATTCGTGAGATAATAGTTCGTCAAAACCATGAATCAATGCCCCACCACCAGTAACAACTATACCTTTATCAATAATATCTGCTGCAAGTTCTGGAGGAGTTTGCTCTAAAACATTTTTAGTCGCATGAATTATCGCATAAATACTTTCTCTTAATGCTTCTTCTATTTCATCAGAAGTAATTGTAATAGTATGAGGAAGTCCAGTAACTAAATCTCTTCCTTTAACCTCCATCTGTTCATTACGACTACCTGGAAATACAGACCCAATTGTAAATTTAATATCTTCAGCAGTTCTTTCTCCAACTAAAAGCTTATATTTATCCTTAATATATTTTACAATATCAGAATCAAAAACATTACCAGCAATTTTAATTGAAGAACTTGTAACAATGCCGCCTAACGATAAAATAGCAATATCAGTAGTTCCTCCACCAACATCAATAACCATATTACCACTCGGTTTGGATATATCCATGCCTGCACCAATTGCTGCTACCTTTGGCTCAACTTCTAAAAATACTTTTCTAGCTCCTGTTCTTTCAGCGGCCTCTTTTATAGCATTTTTCTCAACTTGTGTTATGTTAGATGGACAACATATAAGTATTCTAGGCCTTGAAAAGAAAGATTTACCATTTATTTTCTTAATAAAATTGTTAAGCATAATCTCAGTTATTTCAAAATCTGCAATTACTCCATCTTTCATTGGCCTTATTGCCTTAACTGTACCTGGAGTTCTACCAAACATTTCTCTTGCCTCTTGGCCTACTGCTAAAGGTTTCTTTGTTTCTGCATCTATCGCAACTATACTTGGTTCATTTAAAACAATTCCTTGACCTTTTATATATATTAATACATTAGCTGTTCCTAAATCTATTCCAATATCTTTTGTGAATTTAAACACTGTATCACCTCTAACTATTATTTCGCTTTATCAATTATTATATCACATATTACTTTGTTTTGTTCAAATTATATTAAATTTTCATATTTTTTTCTTGTAGATTCTCCACCTCTAATATGCCTAGTTTCTAAGTGATAAATTAGTATTTTCTTGATTTTTTTATATAAGTCATAATTTATATTTTTAAGCCTTTTATTTAAATCAATATGCACCGTACTTTTTGACACAGAGAATTGTTTAGCTATTTCTCTTATAGTATTCTTTGTTTCTACCATATATTCTGCCTCACTAAGTACCCTATTATTAATTTCTTTTTTTGATATATTATTCAAAATATCACCTATTTAAATATATATTTTTTATTTGCAATTATACATAATTGATAAATAAAAAGAGCTTTATGCTCCGATTTCATCTATTGATTTATCAAAATAATCTTCTGGATTTACTATCTGTTCTTTAACTGATAATTCAAAATATAGATGATTTTTTAAATCTGATGTTATATTTGCAGTTGAACTAGTTGCAAGTTTATCTCCTTGTTTTACTGTATCGCCTTCTTTAACAGTTATATCTTTGATACTTTCATATGTAGATACAATACCATTTTCGTGTTCAATAGTTATAATATTACCTAATGTATCATCATTTGATACTTTTGTAACTTTACCATCTAGAATTGCAACTACATCGAACACTTCATCTTTTCCATATGATACTCCACTACTTGGTATATATGTATCTTCATAATAAATTATTGATTCTTTTTGTTCATCTTCTGTTCCTTTATAATTATAGTAATTCTTAACTATCTTAACATCACTATCTGTATAAGGTCTAATTATTGTAGTTTTTGTATTAACTACAGGAATATCTTCTCTTGTAATTCCTGTTTTTGATACATATTGATAATCGGGATTTTTAGAATCTAATTTTTTAGAAGAGATTTCAAGTAAAACAATTCCTCCAATAAGCATACTAATTCCAATAGCATATAAACTATAAACAACAGGTCTTTTTAATCTTCTAGTCATTTTATCACCTCTCATTTACAGTTTGAACTAATAATTAATTTTTATACACTATTTATCAATTTTTTTAATTTTTACACCTGTGTAGTAGTATTTTAGAATATCTTCATATTTAAATCCAGCAAGTGCCATACCATTCGCACCATATTGACTCATTCCTACTCCATGTCCATACCCTTTTGTTTTTATAAGTATAATATTTTCTTTTTCATAGAATGTGAAAAAAGTTGATCGTAAATTTAATTTAGAACGAATCTCTTTACCAGTGAATTCTTTATTATTTATTTTTAAATTCTTTATTCTTCCTGAAGTTGTTTTTTTAATATCGCTTACATCTAATGTATCACTATACTTTATCCCTAATTTATTATAAAAATCTGTTTTGGAGAATTCTTTTTCATCGTTAAAAGATGGAGATGATTCATCCCACACACTTTCTACACTTCTTAAATATGGTAATGCTTCACTAAATACTTCTTCACTATTTTCTGTATATCCAGTACTTGTTGAAAAGAAAAAAGCTTCTATTATTTTATTATCGTACATTAAGTATTCTCCTTTCGTATCAACAATTACTTTTTTTATTTTATTACTATATTCTTGATATTTATCCCCCCATTTTTCTTTCAATTCTTCATCACTATTATATACTTGACTATTTACTGAATCATATACATCAAATTCCTTATCTTTATTATTTTGCATGGCATACATTACATATGTTCTTGAGGCAACGGCTTGAGCCTTTAAAGCATCCACTTCAAAACTTACAGGAACCTCAGATGATACTACTCCATAAACATATTCCTCTAATGGAACTTTTTCTACTACTCCACTTTTTTTTCTATACACTCTTACCATCTTATTTGATGTATGGTTAAATATTATCTCTTCTTTTTTTATAAACATATTAACTATAATAAATGGTATCAATATGATTAAACACGAAAAAAGCAGTATTTTTTTTATACTCATTGTATCACCATACCTTTATAAAATAACATACTACTTTAAAAATTAATCCATTTTGAATTTAATACAAAATCATATAGAAAACTCGTAAATAAATACGCAAGCGACAAACTTACCATTAGGTATAATAATCTTGCTTGAAAAACTCTATTTACCTTAAATATTCCATTTATTTTAATACTATCTAACGCAAATATAGAAAGTGGAACTGTAAGAATATATAAAATTAGTTTAACGTTCATAACTAGTTATTTTACCTATCCTTCTATCGTGTCTTTCTTCAGAATTGTGTGGAGTCTCTAAAAAAACTTTTAATAAAATTTTTAGTTTTTCTATATCTATTCTACTTGATAAAGCAATAACATTTGCATCGTTATCTATACGAGTCATTTTTGCATCATATTCATCTAGTACTCTTGCGCATCTTACTCCTTTGACCTTATTAGCTGCAATACTCATACCAATTCCCGTATTACATATTAAAACCCCAAAGTCAATTTCTTTATTAGATACTGCTTCTCCTACTTTAAAAGCATAATCAGGATAATCTACAGATTCAGTATTATCAGTTCCATAATCAACTACATAATACCCTAATTCTTTTAAATAATTTGTCAAATTTTGTTTTACTTCTATTCCTCTATGATCTGTTGCAATTCCTATTTTCATTTTTTAATCCTTTCTTAATATTAAATAAACTTGATAAGTTACCATTTAAATAATTAATTACAAAGTAAATGCCAAAACTTACTATTCCATACACTAATAATATTGGTATTTGTATCATTCTACCAGTTAAATTTGTAGGTACCAGTATTTTTAAAAACAAAATTACTATTACAAATACAATTATCGATAATATATAATTAGGTAATTTCTTCTTTGTATCTATAAAACTAAAATGATATTTCTTATGTAATATAGTTAAAGCAATTATCATTGAGACAGTATATCCGAACATGGCCGCAACTATCGCACCATAACTTACATCAAATCCTAATTTATGTGATATTAACATAAATGGGACATCGCATACAGTATTTATAATAAGTCCTGTAAGTACTGAAGCAATCACTAATTTGTATTTACTTAATCCCTGTAATGTATTTACAACAACTGAGTGTAATCCTCCAAATAAAGCAGTATAAACAAACATTTTATAAACAATCGGACCGTATGTACTATTACCATAAAACAAAGTCCATACTGGTTTAACTAATAATGATAAAAATATAGTTGCAGGTACAATTATTAACAACGTACATTGTAATGCTTTATTAAATTTTGAATCAACATCTTTCATATCCTTCTTAGTAAAACTTGCAACTATATTAGGTATTAAGCTCGTTGTAAGCCCTGTTGTTACAGCAAGTAGTATATTGTTTAATTTTACTCCCCAAGTAGTAAATACACTAAGAACTGATTCTACTTGCTTCATAGATATGTGTAAAATATCACTCATTGTACGTGATACAAGTATCATATCAACTGTATTATATAAATTATATATTAAACTAACAACAATAAAAGGTACTGAATAGCCAATTATTTTTCTAACTATTTCTTTTTTAGTTACAATACTCTTATCCTTGTCTTTTTCTCTCAGTAAATTAGATTTGGAAATCTTCCTTCTTAAAAACAAATATGCAACAAGCCCTCCAAAAAACGCACCGCTAACCGCTATTCCAACAGCTACCTTTAAGTCTGTATGAAATATTTTTAAAGCAGTATAACTTCCTACAATAATTATTATTACTCTTACTACTTGTTCAATAATTTGACTATCTGTTGTTGGCTTTATATACTTATGTCCTTGTAAAAATCCTTTTGAAACGCTTAAGAAAGGCACTATTAATATAGCAAATGAAACCATTCTAATTACAAATGCAATATCTTCTATTGTATTACCACCTGTAGAATCACCTATAATTAAATGTCCTATCTGTGGAGCAAAAATAAATAATAATATAAATATTACAAACGATATTAATAGTATTAACTTGGTTGCAATATCATATGTATCTTTTATGGCTTTTTTATATCCTAGCGCATTATATTCACTTGTAAGTTTACTGATTGCAAAAGGAAATCCTGCACTTGATATTGATAAAAAAAGCATATATATATTATAAGCATAACCATATA
>CAMJTE010000079.1 GCA_946408655.1 uncultured Caryophanales bacterium
TATCATAATTTTGATTGCGAAGAAATATATTATCGAATTTGCTCTTTTTTGCTGTCTCTTTCTAAAATATTTGACAATCAATATCTGATATGTCCCCATAAATAATTATAACTTATTTTTTTATAATAAAATACACTTTTTAATAAAAATAATTAATTTTTTATAATTTTTAATTACACTCCCCCTATCAATTCTTTTATACATATGTTAATTTTACATTTTAACTAATCTCAAACTTTTAATTCAACAACAATTCAAGTTATTATCATATTTATTCCAATTCCTCTATTGACATTAGGTACCCAGATAAACTTCTTTAAAAAAGAGCCAATGCAATAAAAAAATTATTGCATTGCTCAAAAAGCATTTTTAATTTTATCTACCCAATGTCAATAGATTTTCTCGGCATAAACTATTATACTTTTTTAATTATTAAAAAAATATTGAAAATCATTCATAATCTACATATTCTTTCTTAAACAACATTATTCTTCTTGCAATATCAAATCCTGTTAAATTTTCTGTAAATCCTACTTCTGTTATACAATCTTTAAAATAAGTTTTATTATCGTATCTAATCATTATTTCTGCAATAAAATCTATTTTCTCATTAAATAATAACTTTTCAAACATATGAATAGTTATACTTTCTAATACTGAATAATCTAATTCAACTACACATCCATCATCTAAATATATTTTAGATTCTTTGTTTTTTACTTGGAAAGTAATGTAATTATATAATTCTACATTATATCTTAAAAATAGTTCCGCTTCTTGAGTACTAAAACCTAATATCTCAAGATTAAAGATAACAATATCATCATCTTCTACTAAATCAGGATTTATCTCATTTTTACTATTTATTTGATTATGATTTAATTCACTAAATAAATATAATAATAATTTCATTTTTGATTCATCTGATAATTTTAATAAAACTTCATCCATAACCATTCTTGTTTTTTCTGTTGCATTTGTTATATACATGAATTCATCCTCCATTACAAAATTTCTTTAATTTCTTCAATCGTCATATCAATCACGCTTTCATCAATCATACCTAATCCATCATCGTCAAACTTACTTGTATCAACAACATTCATTAAATCATTAATTGCAAGTAATACTTTTAGTTCATTTGGTCTATATTCTAATGATTCTTCAATATGTGTTTGAACAATTTCTTTTATATAATCCATTAAACGATAATTGATTACAAACTTGCTATACATACTTCATCTCCCTTCATATAAACTGAATTAAAGCCATTTAAGCGATTTTATAAATTTACCCTTATAACTATATAAAGTCATTCATCACATTAAACACTGTTTAAATGAGATATACTTAATGGCGTTTTTAATTCTTTTTATTTATCACTTAGGAAAAGAAATTTTGCAAGAGTTTTTTGCGAAAAAATGAATTTTTTAAATATCTTATTAATCATTAAAAGATTTATTAGGATTTAATAACTGATTTAAACATTTATCTTCATCAATAACTGCATTAGACAAATATCCAAAATTAGCAAATTGTTGTTTTGATACTTTAAAATGTAGATACTGTCTTTTAGATATAGTTTCTATTTTTTTATCCAATTCTTTTAAATACTTAATAACATTACCAAAGAAATCAATATCTCTAGGTGTATCAATACATCTATCAATCATAGATGCAACTAACTTATTAACAGATATTTTTCTTTCATTAGCATAAAAAAATAACTTCTGATAAACATCTTCATCTAATCTAATTGTTAATTTCTGCTTCACAAATTTCACCTCCCTTCACAGTTTAAAAAATTTAACAAACAATCATAAACATCACCTCCTTTAACTAATTTTAAAAGTAGCCACTTTTCACATAAATATCACCAAATATTTTCCATTTTCTAATGAGCATAAGGGAAATGCCACCACTTTTCGAGTTTTCCCTTATGAATCAAGGGAAAAAGTGGGTGTCACATAATTTTTGCACGTGCAAAAATGACCACTTTAACAGTGATCATGACTCCTTATCACTCAATTATCCCTTTAATTACAACAAATAATCTGACTACTAACATGACTACAAATTATAAGAATCACTTTTTAAAGTGGCTACTTTCTAATATTTAAATTAACACACGAAAAAAGGAAAGATTCCATTCTCTTTCCTTCACTTGTTGCAATATTATACATATTATAACCACTTGACAGTCCAATGTCTAGTGGAAAACTTGTACAAATTTTGTACGATTTTTGTACGAATTTTGTCTAAATTTTGTACAATTAATTAATTAATTAATAATTATTTCTTTTACTTTTTGAAATATAATTATATAACCACAACTATTATTTTTTCTGTTTAAATATTCATCACATTTTTTCATTATATATGTTCTTTCTTTATTAATATTAAACATTTTTTCTCTTGTATATGCTTTTGACAGCCTTTATAATGCAAGTACTTTGGTTACATTTAGTTTTCCTGAATAATGTTCTTCAACTTCTTCATCATCATCTTCAACTATACCACCAACAGGTTTAAAAATAAGCTCACTTCATTATATCTTAATATCTCTTCACTGATATCTTTTGAAATACTCTACAAGAATGTTTTTTTTAACACTTTCTTTGTATTATAACCTTTTTCAGTTTTTTCTAATGCTATTACTGGTTTTTCAATTATAACTACATATTTCCCATTTTCTCTTGTTAATACTATTTTTTTCAATTTCTGCAACGAATTCTTTTCTATTGCAGCATTTATTATACTGAATATATTTAGATTTTTCATTTATTTACACCACCTTTTTCTACAATTATCATTTTACTTTTATTTTGCTTTTTTCTTCTTCTTTATTGTAATAATTTTCCAATACTTGTTTATTTCTCTTTCTTGTTTCTTCATTGGCACTATCTACAAGAAAATCATGTTCATCATCAATCAAAGACATCATATTGAAATTTGGATAATCAATATGATAACTTATTATACCCTTCAATTCATGATTTTGCATTAAATCATACATAACATTGTTATTTGAAGTTGTTAATAAACATCTTCTTATAAAATCTTCTAATTGTTTATTATTTGAATTTCTATAATTCCTAACCATTGTCATATATTTATTTATTTCTTCCTCATATTCATCATTATATAATCGCCATTTGATATCTTTTCTATTTTTAATATATTGATATATGTCATTACTAGCTAATTCATTGCTTGATATAACTCTTATATTTTTTAAACCAAAAATTTGATTATATGTATTAAAGTCTGTAATAATACCCCACGTAGTATCTACGACAACCTTTTGATTATTAATATTAATAATTAAAAACGTGTGTTCAAATTCATTAGTATTATTTTTTGTTTTTTCTTTATAATGATCTGCATAATTTGATAAATTACAAGTAATTATTTCAAAATTATCAAAACATAAACTTAAAGCAACTGCACAAGAATGACAAAGCCCACTAGAATAATTTGATTTTATTAATTCTTTGATAGAAAAGCCTAAAAAATAATAATTTGGTAGTTTATTTAAAAACTTTCCATTATACATAGCTCTTTTTATTTGTAATGGTCTGTGCCAATCATTATTAATAAATGACTTCCAACCAATAGCTTCTTTATACAATAAATAATCATAATATACAATCTTGTCATTTAATTGTGCTTCATTATATTTGATTTCATATAAAGTCATAAAAATTCCCCCTTAATAGTGCTTTATTCTATCATAAAAATATTTATTTGTAAAATTATGTGTTAAAAAAAATAGTATTCATTCATACACTATTCTTAACAATTTGCTAACAGAGTGTTTTTTGTGAATATATACCACTTTTTCTTGATATTTCAACATTCTCTAAATCATATAGCATAATTTGTTTATCAAATTCTAAATCTAATCTCTGTTTATATATTTTATACATATAATGTAAAATATATGCATACACCATTGATAACATTTTATAATTAGATTCATATTCTTCAATAATCACTTTTATTTCTTCATTAGATAATTTTTGAATTTCTTCAATTTTTTCTTTAACATATTCTAATTCTTCTTTAGATAATTTATTATCCATTAATTCTTCAATCGAATTACCCATATAATCATATACTTCTAAAAACTCTTCCTTTGAACACTTGCCACCAGAATATTTCAAAAATAAAGATTTCATTCTATCCAAATCATTAAATTTAAATATCTCATTTTTTTCTTCCATAGTAAGTTCGTTAAAACATTTGGAATATAAAATCCTTTTCTTATTTTTTTCTCTATCAGATTCGTATGATAGCCATTTAATCCATTCCATTGTGGGCTTAACACTACCAAACATAAATCCTCTTTCTACTATAAAACTAGTAGGAAACATATCTAATAATTCACTTAATTCTTCCTTGTTCATAATGCTACTCCTTATATATTGTTACTTACTATCTCTAATTTTTAACACTTTCTCGACAGCTTTTTCTTGTCCTTCAACAATACAAGTTTCAAAAAATATTATTCTTGTTTCATTATATAATTTTTCACATTCTCCAAGATTTTTAGGTCGTAATATAATATGTTCCTTTTCAAATTTTTCTCTTTCATCAAAAGAAATTATTATCTCACAACTTGAATGATGTTTTTCAATATCCATATATTTACTAATATGAGAAAAAGGACCATTATATGAGCCAAAATATACATAAATACCATTACTTGTTTTAATATTCATTTTCTCAATAACTTTATCCATTAAAGTTCTATCATTTGCATTAACAATAGACTGATCTTCATATCCTTCTATTTCCTTTAAAACTTCAAAATATAATTTAATAATATCAGTGTTTTCCAAACTCATCTTTAATGATATTAAATTATTTAAATCATTTCTCTTATCACTTAATGTTTTGTATCCTTCTCTTAATTGTTCTAATTCATTATTATTCATTATAAGCTCCTCCAATTCCACTCAATAAATATTATACACAAATCAATAATGAAATCAATGATAAAATTATAATTAGCCAATAAAACGATTCAATTTTCGTTAGATATATCAAATATTATACCCATTATACACTCTTGACATGGCAAATACTAGTGCATGAGTTGGGTAATTTTTGGATAATTCTTGGGTA
The DNA here is from genome assembly GCA_946408655.1 of uncultured Caryophanales bacterium. Taxonomy (GTDB): domain Bacteria; phylum Bacillota_I; class Bacilli_A; order RF39; family UBA660; genus RUG12438. The sequence goes on from CAMJTE010000079.1 coordinate 5,131, forward strand.
AAAACTGGGTAAAAGTTGGGTAATTTTTGGATAAGCACTGATGTTTAATGATTTATTAAATAAATACCTTAGTATTAAATGCAAAACTATTCTA
>CAMJTE010000080.1 GCA_946408655.1 uncultured Caryophanales bacterium
TACCTCCATTTGAATATACAGGAATTATATGTTCCAATACAATATCATTTGGATTGTGTATTATTTTTCCACTATAAGGGCACATATATCCTATAGTATTTCCAAATGAGTCTTTTATCTTAAAATATTTCCATGCCAGATTATGTAATCTTTCTTTATCTAATAAAGAAATCAATCCTTTAGATGCAGTTCTTCTTAGATTACCATTTATTTGATTATCAGATATTAAACTTATTTCCATTATTATTACCTACCTTATGATAATATAATTATACACTATTTTATTACTTTTTTATATACTTCTTTTCTTCTTTACTATTATATTCATCCATCTCTTTTTCAAATTATGTTCATCAAGCAAATATATCTTTTGCTATCTTATATTCTTTTTACATTATCAATACTATAATACTTCTTATAATCACTAAACTTTACTTCAATCACATCTATTGGTACAATCTCTTTAAAACATTTATATTGATAATTGTTACTATCTTTTATCGTATCATTATCATTTAAAAATACATATATATAACCAATAATATCATCACTAATATTAACATTTTCCATATACATTAATGGGAATTCATCATTATTTGTTATTTCAAAATTCCAATCTAAATTTTCACTCATCTTTTTTATAGTATCTTTAAAAGCATAAGGTGTTGTCTTTAGAAAAGATGGAAATAAAAATACTGCATTAGCTATATTGTCTAAATTATTATTAGAATCATGTGATTTATGTGGTTTTATAGTTTCTAATATTTTAGGGCTACCATGAAATAAATATTTAGGATTATTAATATCCTGATTTAAATATTTAGATATAGTATCAATATTATATTTACGATTATAGTAATTAATTGATTTAATTAATAATCCATCTTTAACACTATTAAGTTTATTACTATCCTTAATAAGTTCAATAAAATTATCTTTACCTAATGATTCAATTAAATAACTAACCATTATAAATGCGAAAGCATAACTATCATAATCATGAATTCCAAACTCATTTTCTATCTCACTTTGTCTAGGAATACTATTTTTATTAATATAGTTTTCAAGTAACCACTTAATACCTTTTGAATATGTTCCATCTAAATATTTAGCAATCCCTTCATTTAACCATTCAGGTATTGTTGCAAATAAATTAAATTGAATCGCATGTATTAATTCATGAAATATAACATTCTTATATTCTTCTTTACTCCACTCACTATCACTAGGATTATCCTTAGGTTCAAAAAAATTTAGAGAATTATCTTCATCTTTAAAACATGCACACATATAATCAGGATCTTTAGAAAATCCTCGTTTTTTTAATCCACTAACTAGTGATTCAATACTATCATAAATATAAATGTTAAAATCTAAATCTACTTTAGGTGAATTAAAAAAACTAAATATTTCATCTTGCCTATCAGTAATTATTTTATCTACCTCATCTTTATAATTTGATTTATTATTTTCTATATAATACTTCATAATTAAAAACCTCTATTACTATTTAATCTTTTCTATAATTTCATCAATTTATTTTGCTTACTTATTGTTTATCTTTTTTTGATATTTTTTCTTTTTATAAACTCATTGAACATAATTTTATGTGACTCTAGCATTTGATTTGTTTCAATCAATTCATTTATTTGTTCTAAATCCATATTTTTAACGTATTCAACTTCCTCTTTTTGTACTTTAATGCTATTTATATCAATATCTTTTTTCAAGTAATAAATATATCTTAATGGAACATCATATAGCATAAATCCGTATTCTTCGATTAAATCATTACTAATATTTACACCAATTTCTTCTTTTACTTCTCTTTTTATTGCATTTAATGGTGTTTCCCCACTATCAACATGCCCACCAGTAAAAGCATATTTTCCACCTTTTAACTCACTTCTTTTTTGAATTAAAAATTCACCATTACTATTTTCAATAAAAATAACAGCTATCGCAACATGTTCATTATCATTAAGTATTGCATTCTTATCTCCTCTTATTATTGTTCTTCCAGTTGTATTTCCATTATTATCATAAATATCTAATATTTCCATTCTTTACCTCCTATAATTATTCTCATTTATTACACAATCATATAAATCAATTTCTTTACCATCTATTTGAAATATACAAAGTAAGTTCAAATACTTAGCCATTTCAATAGGTTTAGTTATCATTTTAGAATAATTAGATAATGAATTATAATCAAACATTCCATCTGTTATGAAATCAACAATAATGTTCTCCTTATTTACACTTAAATTAATATCTAAAATATGTTTAACATTGTTATGAAAATAATTATCATCAATAAATCTTAACATTCTATTCTTTTGCATATCTATTTTATCCGCAAATGTAAGACTTGCACCAACAACTGATTCTAAATTAGTTCCTCCAGAATGATTTCTAATTGCATGTTCAATTATATGTATGTCCTCATCTGACATCCCTATCTTTTTTAAATATGATAGTACAAAATCAGCGCTTCTTTTTGCATGCTCAAATTTTCCCATAATAGCTCCAATATCATGAAGATATGCAGCAATCAAGCCTAACTCTATTTCATGACTACTTGCCCCAATTCCTTTTAATAGTATTTCTACATAATTCATCACTCTTTTAGCATGTCCCATACCATGACAACCACAATTATTTACAATTATAACATTGTTAATATTATTAATTATGGTTTCAATTTCTTTATCATTTATAATTTTATCAAGCATATTTAAACCTCCAATTATTTCAACATCAAAATTATAATATCATGTTGTTGATAAAATAACTCTATTTGCCTTAACACTAATTTAAGTTTAAGCCATTTACCTTTGAATCATCTATTTGCTATTTTTATATAATGCTTTTTGTTCATAATTATCAATTTCAACAACAAAATCATTTAAACTATTATACCAATTAAACATTCCCTTTTTTCTATCAGCATATTTATTATATTCTTCATCAGTATAATTTTTCTTTTCTTTTTTCCATCTTTTCAAAACTCTATTATAACAATTTTCAACACTGGTTCTCATTATTATGACTTGTCCTTTTAATATAGAATAATCTTTTATATTTCTAAATTGTGCTGAATCAATTACTACTATTTTATTACAATCTTTGAAAAAATCTAAAACTTGAAGATAAAAATCATCAAAATTAGTAAAAATATAATCCTTAGGTTTGTCATTAAATATTTTTTTTAATTCTATAATTTCTTTTTTATCTGAAGAATTATTGTTGAATATTAAATCAGTATCAATAACTATGTAATTATCATCATTAATATATTTATTAGTAAAATATGACTTCCCACTACCTGACTCTCCTGTTATATTAATAACCTTATCATTAGTTAATTCTTTGATATATGGTTCCTTATTTATAAATCTACTAATTAATAAATCTGATTTAATCTCATTTAAATATTTTATAATTTCAGCAAGTATTTCATTATTATTTATTAAAATATTATTAGTATTAAATGGTTTAATAAAATCATTCAACTCACTTATTACTAAATCAATATTACCTTTATTTACTTTATCCTTAATAATTTGCCTGCAAGTATTTATATATCCTCTAATCGCACAACCTGCAAGAGATTTATAATATGATTTTTCTGGTAAATCTGATATTTTATAATAATACATTGCAAGATCATCAGTCATAACTCTAGGATTAGTAATTATAATCTTGTTAGTTCTAAATACACCATGTGGCGCTGATTCACTTGGGCAATCAACTACCTCAGCATCATCTGGTATAATTACATCATAGATAGTATCTCCTCGAACTAGCCATCGTAATATTTTATCTTCAGTAGAAAAATTGAATCCACCCATTTCTTTTGGCTCAAGGACAATTGGATTCCAATTATCTGCAATGTTTACTTCATCAATTTTATATTCAAAATTAACACCTTTATTTCCAAACATTACTTTTAAATATTTACTCATATATATGGCTCCTTTATAATTCTGTTCTTAAAATAAAATCATTTATCTTAAAATCACCAATTACATAATTATATAATTGTTTTAAACTTTCATAAGATTTGTTATCACATACATTTAATACCATATCAATAAACTCTTGTGGTGGCATATTTTTTAAATGATATTTTTCTCTATAATCTTTATTTCTATAAATTTTTTCTATTTTTGTAAATGGAACAGTTGATATTTTATTTTTATAATAATAATTAGAAATTAATTCTTTTAATAACATCCAATATAACAAATCATATTCTTCATTGTTGTCTATTTTATCATTAATTTCATCCATTATATCCCAACAAGCATAATTATTACACATCATTGTATTTTTATCTGGTTTATCAAATTCTAAATCATAATATTTTTTACTATCTTTTCTCAATTTTTCAATATCACCAGTTTTATCAAATAATACAACACCATTTACATACATATTAGCATCTGCTAATCTTCTTCTATTTTTAAAATCATTTTCAAGATATTTATATACCTCGCTTAATGGATTCATAAAATATTCAATCATAATTCCATCAATAATTACATTACCTCGTTGTTTATATGGAATATCTTTTGTAATAATGTGAACATCAATATCTGATCTTTTTGTATAATTACCTGTTGCATAACTACCACATAATATTGCACCAATAACAAATTCTTTGTTCCTATATTTACTAATAAATTTTTCTAAAGCATCTTGCCAATTATCCATTATATCACCTACATCCTCAAATTATTATTTAATTTCCCATGCTACATAAAAATTATACCATGTACCCTTTTATTTATTCAAGATAAAACGAAAAAAATATCATCTTTCAAAATCTTCATAGTCTTTTAAATCATATAGATTATCATAATCATCGTTAGAACTATCATAATCCCATAAATTAATATCACTATAACTATTAAGCTTTTCAATATTACTATTAATTGCACTTTTTAAATACCCAAACTTATTAGTAATATACTTACCATATTCATCCTTAAAATCTCTATCTAATACTCTAGAAATAATATATTTAATTATTTTTAATAACGCTTGATATGAGTTATCATTTAATAAATAATCAAACAATTTATCATAAGAAGTAATTTGTGAATCATTAGTATC
>CAMJTE010000081.1 GCA_946408655.1 uncultured Caryophanales bacterium
TATCATAATCTTTGTTTTTTGTTTCTTCTAATTTAATATTTTTATTTCTAATTTTTCCTTTAAAAAAAGCAAATCTATAATTTTTAACTGTCGTGTCATAATGGACAAACTAGCCAAGTTGTTAATCCCATGTTTTCTTTTTCTGAATCTGCTCTATCATAAATTATTTCAGCTGCTGTTTTTTTTGATACTGCATAATGCATTTTATTTTGGACTTTCTTAAAGAAATTAATTGATATTGGAGACTTAGGATCATAATCTATACTTGTAGCATATATATCCGTTACTTTTTGATAAAACCTTCGTTCAGATAACCTTATTTCTCTTATTTCTTCTAGTAATTTTTCAAAATAATCCTTATCAATGAAAGAACCATTTTTCATTCTTTCTTTATCTAAAACATACCCTTGAATAGTAAATGTTTTTAAAACATTAGTAGCCCACCTTCTAAACTGTGTTGCACGTAAGGAATTAACTCTATATCCAACAGAAATTATAGCATCAAGATTGTAATAATCAGTTTGATATTTCTTACCATCTTCAGCAGTATGTTCCATTTTGGAACATACTGAAGTTTTATCTAATTCATTTTCTTTAAAGATGTTTGCTAAATGTTTTGTAATTGCTGGCCTTTGAACATCAAATAATTCTGCAATTGCTTTTTGCGTCATCCATAAAGTTTCATTTTCATATCTTACCTGAATTCCTTTATCATGTGTTTGCCTTTCAAAAATCAAAAACTCTGCACTACTACTTCTAATAATTAAATCTTTTGCCATTATATCATCCCCCAAGTTTTTTTACATTACTAAATCAAACACACAATTATGATTGCTATCTCAAGTATCTATAATTATAATAATTATACAATATTTTATCAAATTATAAACTTATTTTAATAAAGTGTTGAATATATTAAAACGTTAAAAGCAATACCACCTACTATAAGTACAAAATAATATGTGATAAATCTCCAAATAAGCATTACATATACTGATGTAATAATTGCTAGTCCAACATTAAAATTACCTGCAGAATATAAAACAAATACTTTTATCATATAAAGTATAGATATAGCAACTAATTCTTAGTATCAATCATTTCTAAAGCTTTAATACTTTCTAAATAATGAATTTCTACTTCACTTGGCTTTAATGCAATTCTATCTTTATATTTATCATATTCTTTTTTAGCATGATTCATTGCATCTTCATGACTAATTTTACCAGCATCTTTTAATATATCTTTTCTGTTCATTGTTAAAAAATAATTCAATTCTTTAACCCAATCTTGCATAGTCATAGAATTTTGTTCAATTGCCTGTAGTTCTGCATAGTCCAAGTACATCGAAACAATTCTATTTAAAATATCTAACTCTTTGTCTGTTAAGTAATTTTTAGCAACTGTAGCATCCAATAATGTTGGATAATCTCCACTAAAAGTAGTCAATCCCATAAAATCTTTCTCACTATCTGCTCTTTTTACAATAATCTCCGCTGCAGTGTGTCCATGTGCAGCCCAATGCATTTTATTTTGAACAGTTTTAAAGAATTCCTGTGTTATTTTCGCTTTTGGGTCATAATCTGTTGCAGTTGCATATATATCTAAAATCTTTCTCCAAAAAACTTTTTCTGATGAACGAATATCTCGAATTCTAGCGAGCAATTCATCAAAATATAATCCTCCACCTGCTCTTTTAAGCAAATCATCATTCATTGTAAATCCCTTAGTCATATATTCTGTTAATCTCTCATTTGCCCATTTTCTAAAATTCGTACCAATATTCGATCTAACTCTAAAACCAATTGCAACAATCATATCAAGATTATAATAAATCATGTTGTAAGTTTTACCATTAGAGGCAACTGTTCGGAATTTCCGAACAGCTGAAGATTCATCTAGTTCTCCATCTTCAATTATGTGTTTAATGTGCTCTGATATATTAGATTTACTAGAATTATATAGTTTTACAAGTTGTTCTTGATTTAACCAAACAGTATTATCTTTCATTTTTACTTCTATGTTATTATTGCCATTTTTATCTTTATAGATAACTATATTTCCATACTCACTCATTTTTTTCCTCCTCATTTAACAATAGATACAATATAATAAGTTTTTCTTCATTTTTTAGAAAACTCTTTTAATATATGAGTTTCCTATCTTCTAAACTGAATTACTCTATAAACAACTAAAATACCTTCCTTAAAATTAAATAATTAATTTTTTTAATATCATGTTCAATATATCAATACTATAAATATCCACCTAAAGTTGCTAACAAAATCATTATACATCTTAAACATATGTATGTAAAGACTTTTTATATAAAAGTTCTTAAAAACAAAAAAAGAATTATGACATATTCATAATCCATCATTTATTTCTTTTAACATTAAAGGCAATACCACCTACTATAAGTCCAAAATAATATGTGATAAATCTCCATATAAGCATTGTTGCAGAAAGTAAACTGCCATGAATAAAGAAACCATAGAATTTCATAAATCCATATTCAAGTCCACCAGTGCCACCTGGAATTGGAACAAATGAACCAATAAGCATAACATAAGCAGATGTAATAATTGCTAGTCCAACATTAACACTAGTAAAGTTACCTGCTGCATATAAAACAAATACTGGTATCATATAAAGAATTGATAAAGCAACTAAATTAACTATAATCATTGAGAAAAATAATTTCTTATCTTCCATAAGAACTTTCGCACTTTTATGAAAGTTAGTAATACTTTCATTCCATTTTGCTAACTTTGCTTCCTTATCTTTAACTAGTTTTACTTTAGATAAAATACTAATACCTATATGAAGTATTTTTTTACTCATCTTCTTCCCAAAAGCAACAATAAATGAAACTATAATAACTAATGTATTTATAATAAAACCTAGAGTTATTAAATGGGTAAGTAAATCATTATGTGGAAAAATATGCATAAAGAAATTACAAGTTAAGGCTACTATTCCTAAAAATACTAAAGCAATCTGATATACTATAAAGTTTTCTAGAATAATACTAGTAGATGTAGATGATCTTATTCCTTCCTTATTTAAATAATATACTTGATAAGGTTGTCCACCTGTTGCAAAAGGAGTAATTGCATTTACAAATTGTGTTCTTAAAAGTAATATTATCGCACTTTTATAAGTAAAGTCTTTTTTATGACTTTTAGTAAAATAATATAAAGGTAAAGTCTTTAAGAACCAATACATCAATATACATATAAAACCTACTATTAACCATTTAATATCCATACTAATTAAAGTATTAATAATTGCATCATAATTATCCTTTAAACATAAGAATAAGACAATTATAGTTACTAACAATAATAATATATAATTAAATACCTTTTTCATAAAACCTACTTTTCTATTACTTCTATACCTGGTAATACTTTACCTTCTAATAATTCTAAAGAAGCACCACCACCAGTTGATATATGCTTAAAACTATCTTTATATCCAAAATTAATCGCACTAGATGCAGTATCTCCTCCACATATAATTGTATCACACTTACTCTTACTTAAGTATTCAAGTAAACTTTTAGTACCTGCTTCAAAGTTTTCAATCTCAGAAAATCCCATAGTACCATTCCATACAACCATCTTACTTTTATCAATATACGTTTCAAATAACTCAATACTTTTAGGACCAATATCTAATCCCATTTTATCATGAGGAATAGATTCTATATTAGTTAATTCACACTCACTATTATCACTAATCTCACTTGCTACTATATTATCAACAGGTAATATTATTTTATCCTTATACTTATTCATTAAGTCTTTACAGTAATCAATAGATTCACTATCTAATAAAGATTTACCTATATTATATCCTAATGAGTATAAGAATGTATAACACATACCTCCACCAATAAGAATATAATCTGCCTTATTTGCAAGCACACTAATTACACCTATCTTATCACTAACCTTTGCTCCACCAAGAATTACAGTATAAGGCCTCTTAGGATTATCTCTAACACTTTCTAATACACTTAACTCTTTCTCCATCAGAAAACCAATACCACTTTCTAAAATGGACGCAATACCTACATTAGAAGCATGAGATCTATGAGCAGTACCAAAAGCATCATTAATAAATATATCCCCCAAACTAGCCCAGTACTTACCTAATTCTAAATCACAACCAGACTCTAACTTTCCATTTAAATCTTCATACCTAGTGTTTTGAACAAGCAATACTTCTCCATTCTTTAAAGAAGCAACCATGCTTTCTAACACACTACCTCTAGTATACTTACAAAACTTAACATCCAAGCCTAGTAAACTACTAAGTCTAGGTACAACAATACTAAGATTATTCTTAACTTTATCGTCTTCACTTTTAACTCTACCTAAATGAGATAACAGTATAACTCTACCACCATTATCCATTGCATACTTAATAGTATCTAAAGACATAACTATCCTATTATCATCAAGAACAACACCATCTTTAATAGGAACATTAAAATCTACCCTAATAATTACTCTCTTACTTTTCAAATCAAAATCCCTAATTTTTTTCACTTAATCACTCTTTTCATAACTTAATTTTATCATGAATTATCATTAAAATCTATATATAGAAACTTGTTAACAGGATAAAAACATAGTTTAAAACCTTAACATACGTTTTATCCTTATATTACAACGCTTGGTGCTATTTTTTCCTTGTAAAAACCATTATAATAAATTGCACAATTAATGAATAAATAATAACAATTATTAATATATTCTCATAATAATACAATAATCTACAGTAGTTATTTATAGAAATTATAACAATTTTATAGTATTACAAGTTAATTATAATATTACAATCATAACTAATACTATATTTTAAATATCAAAACCGTTATTTATTAACAATATTTATCACTATTTATGAAATAACGTCAGACGTTTTTTTAAACAAAACTCTCGGATAAAGCATTGAATTTCAATGCTTTACAGTTTTTTAAAATTTAATTTATGTTTTTATCCTGACTTGCTAATAAAAATCAATAGTTTTTTGCAAATTTAATCATACTGCTCACACGATAAAATTATAGACTAGTGTTATCCTAAAACCTGAAAGTTT
>CAMJTE010000082.1 GCA_946408655.1 uncultured Caryophanales bacterium
GTCTATGGAGGATCACAAGATCTGATGAAGTAGAAAAAGCCTACCGTGAGGTAGGTAATAGTCAAAATTTATTTTGACTTTTTGTTCTAATAAATGTTCAGGATAAACGCATGAGATTAAATTTTACATAAAGTCTTTAAATATATGGCTAAATGTAATTATTAATAATTTTTTTGATTGAGTAAGATTATAAATTTTATCTCAAAAAACTTATAATTTTAACACTTATTGAACTTAAACCTTTTATTTGAAGGCAAAAACTCATGCGTTTATCCTGATAAATGTTGTTGTACACTAGATTTTTAAGATATAATGTGGTAATATTTTATTGTAGGAGAGATGTATTATGAATAAGTTTCGTGATAAAAGAATTGTTGTACCTAGCATTGTTTCTATAGTAATGGTTTTTACTTTTACATTTTTAGGGATAAATAATAATTTTATTTTTGATGCTCTTAAGGGTAATTCTGTTACAAACAATGTATATTATTATTGTAAGGATTCGTCTTATCAGCTTGATGGTAATAAGTGTATTAAGACTATTTATACTGATAAGTTGTTGGTTGGGGATGCTAATTTAGATGGAGTATTTGATGCAACTGATGCTACCTATGTACAGTTATATATGAGTAAGAAACAAGATTTTAATGAAAATCAATTGTTGGTTAGTGATATAAATAAGGATAAAGTAGTTAATGAAGCTGATTTAGCGCTTATCGAGAGGGCTGTTTCTGGAACTAGAGTTAGTACTTCGAGTGTTAATGATAGTTCTAAATATAATGTTGGTATTGATAAGCTTTGTCCTACTGGATATAAAAGTGTATCAAGAAGATGTGAAAAAAAAGATGTAGTTGACGCAATTCAATACAATTATGTTTTAGGGGATGTAAATTCTGATAAAGTTGTTGATGATAAGGATCTATCTATTATTAATGGTTATATAAATGGTAATAATACTTTGGATAGTTTACAATTAGTAGCTTCAGATGTTAATCACGATGGGGTTGTAAATATTGAAGATTATTCATATTTAGAAAATAGATATTCAAAGCCAAAAGAAACTACTCAAGATGCTGTTGGCTCAAATAATGTAGTTGATTATTTTACTATTAAGTACAATGCTAATGGTGGTGTAGGTAGTATGTTAGAGCAGGTAATTACTTATGGCAAGAGTACACCACTTAATGAAAATAAGTTTACAAGAAATGGTTATACTTTTAAAGGCTGGAAGATACTAAATAATTCTAGAACTAATAGTTCTGGCAAAGAAATGTGGGCATGTTATAAAGGTGCGAATAAGTCTAATAAGGGATATGCTGATAAGGCAACATGTGATAAGTATGGTTATCAAGTATATGAAGATAATATAATGGTTGCAGAAACTGCTAATCCAGGAGAAGTAATTACCATGTATGCAGAGTGGGAAAAAGTTGCAGTTGAGGTTAGTTATTTTACAATAAAATATAATGCTAACGGTGGTACTGGAACTATGAATGACCAAGTAATTACTTATGGAAAAAGTACAAGATTAAGTGAAAATAAGTTTACAAGAAAAGGCTATACTTTTAAAGGCTGGAAGATCCTAAACAACTCTAGAACTAGTAGTACTGGTGTTGAAACTTGGGGATGCTATAAAAATGCAAATAAGTATGATAAAGGATATGCTGATAAGACTACATGTGATAAGTATGGATATCAAATATATAAAGATATGACAACTGTAGCAGAGACTGCAAGCCCAGGAGAAGTAATTACTATGTATGCTGAATGGGAAAAGGTTGTTGGAAATAATAAATCATTTGTAATTCATTATGATGCAAATGGTGGAGCTGGTTCTATGCCAGATCAGGTAATTACTTATGGTAAGAAGACTAAACTAACTCATAATAAATTTACTAATAATGGTAAGTTATTAAAAGGTTGGATGATAAAGAATAATTCAACAAATAAATGGGCATGTTATAAAAATAAATCTCAAAGTAGTAAGGGATATGCTGATAAGAGTGTATGTGATAAATATGGTTATCAAATTTACAAGGATATGACAACTGTAGCCGAAACTGCTAATCCAGGAGAAGAGATTACAATGTATGCTGAATGGGTTGATTTAAAAGATGTCTTTTCTATTAATGCAGAAAAGGTATTTGCAACCTTAGAACTATCTACCACTGGATTATATAGACAAAAAGTTATTCAAGATATTTATGTAAATGATACTGATGTATATGTATCACAAGATAACTTTGGAAGAAGTCCTTACTCTTATATAGATCCAACTCCTTCGGAACTTATTATTACTAAAATATCTCGTAGTAATTTAGCAATGCAAGAAATATATAGAGAGAAAAAATGTGGGCATGGTTTCTTTACAATTCCATCTGGTGTGTTAATGACAACTTGTGATGTTGATACATCTTATGAAAAAGATGCTCATGGAAATAAAGCTTATAAGATTACATCTAAAGGTAAAAGAGAGTTCTTATTTGATGCATTTAAATTAAACAGAGAATCATTTAAAATAGATTTTAATAATAATATTTATATGGCTAGAATAAATGATGGAACACAAAGATTTAGATTATATAATTATAATAAAAATAATATGAGTGTTGGAAGTTATATACGAGGGGTTAATATTAAGGATACTCCATATGATATGCAAGGCTATGCTCTTGATGGTAAATATATTTATATTTATTATGGTGAAGGTATTGATTCAGGAAGTAATAGGTTAAGATATTCTGTTGCTTATATTGATACTTATGATTCTACGAGTGGAAAATTAATTAAACATAATAAAATATTTGAATCTAAAGATTTATATCTTGAAGCTGAAGGGTTAGATTACTTAGGTGATTATGTTTATATTGGTATAGCTTCTACTAATGTATCTAATAGTGCATATGGTGATTATAAATATGCTAATGTATATAGAATTAAGAAAAGTGATTTAAGATAATTAAAAAGAATGATTATTGAATTAACAAATCATTCTTTTTTAAATTATTCTTTTTAGCATTTTTAGTCCAAGAAATATTGGCAAACATACAATATAGTTTATTAGTTAATAAATCCATAGTAGTTATTATATCTTTACTATCTTTATTATCTTTTATACATTTACTAAATTTCTTTAATTTATTAATTGCGATACTAGTAATATAACTATAGCTTTTCTTACCAACAACTTCACCAGCCCCAATAAGTATTGAACCACTATAATTTATATTAACTTTATTAGACCAATTCTTTATAATGTTTAAGGCAGTAATATTATGTGTTCCTTCTCTAAAACCACAGTTAATAATTACATATAATTTCTTATTAGATAAATCTATTTTATTATTATAGATATAGTCAAGTAGTTTTAAAGTAATTGTGTTTGGACTATCTACGTAGAGTGGAAAAGCAAGAACTATAGTATTTGATTTGATGATACTATTAATAATATCTTCAAATTTACTATGTTTTAAATCATATGTAGTATAATCATCTAAGTAGTTACTAATATAATCTAGAAAGTATCTAGAATTACTTACTTGATTTTTTTGTGATCCATTAATCAGTGTATACATTATCTATCTCCTTTACTTCATATCTACTTGTATTTAGATTTATACTATTAGCTTTAACTAAATTGTTTAGACATACTTTATCATCATCAGTAATATCACCATAAAAATAAGTAGTTAATTTTAATTGGTTCTTATACCTACTTGCATGATGAATATTTCTATTACGAATAGTAAAATAAGGTAAAACATATCCAATACATCTTTCTAATACTCTTTTTACATTCTCGCTGTAGCACCCATACCTACATCTACTAATTATAATAAGCTCATCTGAGCCCTTTAAAGACTCTGTTATATTAGAGTATTCATCTTTATAAATACACTTCTTAGGATGCTTAATCCAACAACTAAAACAACCGATACAACTGTTCTTACAATCATTTGCGTTGATAACTTTATCATTATCACTAATATTAAATAATTTTTTATCTAAAAACTCTAAATCATGTATTATTGTTTTCATACTAAAATATATGATGATAATACTAAAATATACTAGTATTTTTTAAATAATAATAGTATAATTTAAATGGAGTTGATAATGTGGTTTGGATTTGGTTAGGTATTGTTATATTTTTAATATTTATTGAGGTTACAACAGTACAGCTTACAACAGTTTGGTTTGTTGTAAGTGGAATTATATCTATGATATTATCATTATTTATTGATAGTGTTGAGATAGAATTTGCGGTATTTGTTTTAGGAGGAGTATTTTTATTAATTACAACTAGACCTTACTTATTAAAGAAACTTAAAGTAGGTGAATCTAAAACTAATTTAGATAGAATTATAGGTATGAAAGGTATAGTTAGTGAGGATATTAGTACATTATCACCAGGAGAAGTTAAGGTTGATGGTAAAAGGTGGACAGCTATAGCAGATAATGATATAAAAGAAGGGTGTACAGTTGAGGTATTAGAGATTATTGGTGTAAAAATTAAAGTAAAGGAGATTGATTAATATGATGTTTTTATTTATTATTTTAATATTAGTTGCGCTTGTTATTATTCCAAATATTAGAGTAGTACCACAAGCAAAGGCTTATGTAATTGAACGTTTAGGTTCTTATTATACAACTTGGCAAAATGGTTTACATGTTAAGATACCTTTTATTGATAGAGTATCAAGACAAGTAACTTTAAAAGAAATTGTAAAGGATTTTGATCCACAACCAGTTATTACTAAAGATAATGTAACTATGCAAATAGATACAGTTGTTTATTTTCAAATTACTGATCCTAAGTTATATACTTATGGAGTAGATCAACCAATATCAGCTATTGAAAACTTAACTGCAACAACACTTCGTAATATCATTGGAGAACTTGAGTTAGACCAAACTTTAACAAGTCGTGATATCATTAATTCTAAGATGCGTTCTATACTTGATGA
>CAMJTE010000083.1 GCA_946408655.1 uncultured Caryophanales bacterium
GATCAACAATTAAGAGGAGCAACTGTTCTTCCTAATGGTATTGGTAAAACTAAGAAAGTATTAGTAATTGCTAAAGGAGCTAAAGCAACTGAAGCTAAGGATGCTGGTGCTGATTATGTTGGAGATGCTGATATGATTGATAAGATCGCTAATGAGAATTGGTTTGATTTTGATACTTTAATTGCTACTCCAGATATGATGCCTGCTTTAGGTAAAATAGGTCGTGTATTAGGACCTAAAGGATTAATGCCTAACCCTAAAACTGGTACTGTAACAATGGATGTTAAAAAGGCAGTTGAAGATGTTAAAAAAGGTCGTGTAGAATATCGTGCTGATAGTTATGGTAATGTTGCTGTTTCTATTGGTAAGGTATCATTTGATGCTGATAAGCTACTAGGGAATTTAAATGCATTTGTTTCTTTAATTATTAAGACTAAACCTAGTGTTGTTAAAGGTAAATATGTTAAGAATGTAACTATTTCATCAACAATGGGTCCTGGTATTAAGATTGATGAAACTGAATTTGAAATTTAGTTATTTACAATTTAGTATTTATGTGTTATAATATGACGCAGTTGGAGAAATACCGTAGACAGTAGGCAGTTGTAAGTCCTACCGAGGAACTTAATTTTTAAGAACTCTAAAGTCCGAGTGGTATTCTGCTTGGACTTTTATTTTAACGGTATTACACAAGTTAAGGAGGTGTAATATGGCAAATCCAAAAATACTAGAAAAGAAACAAGCAGTAATTGATGAGATTACTGAAAACGTTAAGAATTCTGCATCTTTCATTTTACTTGAAAATCATGGTTTAACTGTTGCAGAGACTATGGAACTTAGAAGAATGTTAAGAGAATCTAATTCTGAACTTAAGATTTACAAAAATACGTTAGTTGCTCGTAGTTTAAAAACTCTAGATATTGATTTAGAGAAAGAATTAAATGGTCCAAAAGTATTTGTATATGGTAAAGATATTATTGAACCAATTAAAGCAGCAAGTAACTTTATTAAAAATCATCCAGCACTAGAGATGAAGATTGGTATTGTTGATGGTAAAGTTACTGAAATTGAAGAGCTAAACAAGTTAGCTACTATCCCATCAAGAGAAGGATTACTTACAATGTTTGCATCTGGACTTATGGGTATTGCAAGAGATTTTGCAATTTGCTTAGATTTACATAGTAAAAATTTAGAAGAAAAATAATAATTGAAAGGAGAGATATATTATGGCAAAATTAAGCGCACAAGAAATTATTGATTCACTAAAAGAAATGACTCTTTTAGAAATTAAAGAAGTAGTTGATTTAATGAAGGAGGAATTTGGTGTAGATCCATCTGCTGTTGCAGTTGCTGCTGCACCTGCTGCAGATACTGCTGCTGCTGGTCCATCTGAACAAGATGTTGTTCTAGCTAGCTGTGGAGCAAACAAAATTGCCGTTATTAAATTAATTAAAGAAGTTACTGGATTAGGTTTAGGAGAAGCTAAAGCTATTGCAGATAACGGTGGTGCTATTAAAGAAAAAGTTTCTGCTGACGAAGCTGAAGAATTAAAAGCTAAGTTTGAAGAAGCTGGAGCTACTATTGAATTAAAATAATTATATTTTAGACGTTTAAGCCTATACTTTAAGTATGGGCTTTAAGTGTTTATTAAGGTTGTAGTTTATTAAAAATAACGAAAAATTATTTAGTACTTTGAATCGTAATAATTTTAAATTTTAAAAAGTTATTACGCTTAACCGTAATAACTTTACAAATATTGATAGATGATGTATAATATGCGCAGAGGTGATAATATGCTTGTTAGAGAGAATTATTTAGCAAGAATAAGAGGATTTTATAATTCCGATTTGATAAAGATATTAGTTGGAATTAGAAGATGTGGCAAATCAGTTATACTTAACCAAATAGTTGATGAATTGAAAGAAAAAAATAAAGTTGATGATGAACATATTATTTTTATCAATTTTGAATTTATTGAATTTGAAGATTTACTTGATTATAAAAAACTTAATACCTATATAAAAGATAGAATAAAAGATAATAAAATGTATTATTTATTTTTAGATGAAGTTCAAAATGTTGATAATTTTGAAAGAGTTGTTAATTCGCTTAGAGCTTCTATAAAAAATATAAGTATATTTTTAACAGGTTCTAATAGTAAAATGTTATCAGATGAGTTATCTTCAGTGTTGTCTGGTAGATATGTATTATTCAACATTAATCCATTATCTTATAAGGAGTTTGTTCAGTTAACAGATAAAAACGGACATGATTTAGATACTTTTTGGGATTATGCAAAATGGGGTGGACTTCCAAATAGATGTGAATTTGATAGTGAAATTGATATCAAAAATTATTTGCATAGTGTATATGATTCTATAATATTACGAGATGTAGTCAAGAGACTTAATTTAAAAGATACAGTTTTATTTGATATGATATTACAATACTTGATTGAAACTGCAGGAAGAGAGTTTTCAGCTGAAAATGTTATAAAATATTTATTGAATGAAAACAAAAAAATTTCTAATGAAACACTTTATAATTATATTGATGCATTATGTAAAGCATTAATTTTAAAAAAAGTATATAGATATGATGTCACAGGAAAAAATGTTTTAAAAACATTAAATAAGTATTATGCAACTGATTTAGGAATTGCTCAAATAAAAAACAATAATCCTGAGTTTAAAAGTTATGTTATATTAGAAAATGTTGTATATAATGAACTTTTAAATAGAGGTTATGATGTGTATGTTGGTAAGACTAAAACAGGAGAAGTTGATTTTTTCGCAAAAAAAGATGGTAATACAAAATATATTCAAGTAACATATGAAATGAATTCTGAAGAAACAATCGAAAGAGAATTTGGTGCATATAAGGTAATTGATGATAATTATCCAAAATATGTTATTTCTTTAGACAAAATCGATTTATCAAGAGATGGTATAATCCATTTAAATTTAATTGATTTTCTTTTAGGCAATGAGTTTTAATTATTATATTTATAGGAGGTTGTGGTTAATGAAAATAAATAATATAAATAAGAAGATAATGGCAGGAATGTTAGGTGGTATTATTCTTGCAACACCACTAACTCTTACTGCTTGCGGGCCATATGAATATGTAACTGATACTGATGACAGTGTAAAATTAAATTCAGATATAACTTATTCATACAATGTTGTAAGAGAGTTGCAAGTTGTAAACATAAAAACAAAAATAAATGAAGATGTATATTTTGTTTACAATAAATCTGTTTTTAAAGATTTTGATGAGTATTGTGATGTCTTTACGGGAAAGATTATATTTCAGTATGAAAAAGATTGTATTAAAACTGAAGGAGTTGATGTGTTGTCTTGTGAAGGTATAGATCAATACTTAATATCTTATAATATGCTAAAAGAGAGTTATAGTGCTGAAGATTTAGAATATTTGTTTTCGAAGATTAAGCAAGATGTATATAGCGATAATAATAAAGAATTAATTAAGAATAAATAAAGAACGATGTAATGAAGTAGGTGAATATGGCGTATTATTTTGATAGTAATCCAGATAGTAAGAGTTGTGAACAATTAATTAAGTGTGAGATTAATGGTTCTATTTATAATTTTTATACAGATAATAATGTATTTTCAAAAAAGTATTTAGATTTTGGAACTAGAACTTTATTAGAGAGTATTGATACTAGTGATATACATGGTGATGTTCTAGATTTTGGTTGTGGTTATGGTCCTATTGGAATATATATTAAAAGTAATTGTGAATGCAATGTAGATATGGTTGATATAAATAATAGAGCTATTAATTTATCTATTAAGAATGCAAAACTAAATAGAGTAAATGTAAATATATTTGAAAGTGATATTTATAGTAATGTAAATAAAAAGTATGATTTTATTATTACTAATCCTCCTGTTAGAGTTGGTAAGAAGATTCTATATGAAATACTATTTGGAGCAAAGGATTCTATGAAAGAAGATGGTAGTCTATACTTAGTGATAAATAAGGATCAGGGAGCTAAGAGTTTAAAAAAAGACTTAGAGGAGTGCTACAATGTTACTACACTTAAAAAAAATAAAGGTTTTTATGTTTTTAAATGTCAAATTCGTTGACAGATTGAAATTATTTTGTTAAAATTATAAATTGACGGCATATATTGTTTTTTATGATATATGATTACTTGATATTTATAGTATATGGGAAATGTTTGGGGTGAAATAGTGGCTTATACAGTTAAAAAATATGGTGATTACCGTGAAAGAAGAAGTTATGCAAAAACTAAAAGTGCAATTGAATTATCTAATTTATTAGAGATTCAAAAAAAGTCATATGATTGGTTTATGACTGAAGGAATAAAAGAGGTATTTGATGATATTTTTCCTGTTGAGAGTTTTACTGGTAATTTAACTCTTGAATTTGGAGATTACTCTTTTGAAGAACCAAGATATTCTATTAAAGGGTGTAAGGATAGATATGCAACTTATGCTGCTCCTTTAAAGACTATGGCTAGGCTTTTTAATCAAGAAACTGGTGAGGTTAAAGAGCAAGAAATTTATCTTGGGGACATGCCTATAATGACTGAATCGGGAACATTTGTCATTAATGGTGCAGAACGTGTTATTGTATCACAATTAGTTCGTTCACCTAGTGCCTATTATGGTAAAGAAATTGATAAGAAGAATGGTAAAGAGATTATTACTTCACAATTAATTCCTACTCGTGGTACTTGGTTAGAGTATGAAACTGATGCAAGAGATGTAATTTACTGTCGTATTGATCGTACTCGTAAAGTACCTATTACAACTTTGCTTCGTGCACTTGGTTTATCTAGTGATGCGGATATTGTAGATTTATTTGATGAAGATGATTATATCTTACGTACTATTGAAAAGGATGCAA
>CAMJTE010000084.1 GCA_946408655.1 uncultured Caryophanales bacterium
CGTGGAATTTACCCAAGAGTTAGAAACATACACAGTATGTTTCTAACTTATTAAAGAACTAATTGAAAATCAATATCGTATTAGTAGTAAGATTTTGAATAATGAAATTAAACTGTCTGATGTTTTTA
Source organism: uncultured Caryophanales bacterium (assembly GCA_946408655.1). Lineage (GTDB taxonomy): Bacteria > Bacillota_I > Bacilli_A > RF39 > UBA660 > RUG12438. The sequence goes on from CAMJTE010000084.1 coordinate 129, forward strand.
ACAAACATATCCACAAAAAATTAGCAATCTTTAAATCTAATATAAGCATCATATTGAATAATTTCCTATTTGTATGTAAATATGATCGAAATAAAGCTATTTCTTATGGAAAACAGCCTAGAAACTGTGATTACATAATTGTAAAGGAAATGGATGACGGACAAATACAAGAATTAGATATTGTATTATCTAACAAAATAGCTAAACCAGTTTCTAGTAGAATGTTTGAAAGCGAAGCTGATGCTAAAGATGAATTTAGTGAATTATTAGAATATCAAGATATTTCTATATTAACATCAATTATAATAGATACCGGATATTATGATGATAACCAAAAATTTTATTTGAAAGAAAGTGATAAGTTATCTAAATTAGAACAATTAGAAAATATCAGATTAAAATATAATTGTAATATTGATGTTATTGGAGATTGCAAATATTATTATAAAAAAGCAATAAATGGTAAAAACGCTAGTAGAAATAATTATGATATTATATCACATATTATTAATTGTATTCTTAATGGTCAATTAATTACTGAAGAAACATTAGAGGCATCATATTCTGAATTAACTCCACAACAAAGAAGTCTAATTGATGCCCTTAATGATAAAATAATAATGGGTAGTGATAATCCTGATAATGCCAAAGAATACTCTAAGTTAGAGAAACAAGTACAAGATTTGAAAAAAGCACAACAAATACTAACTAAAGAAAGCACTAAATTAACTGAAGAATTAAAAAAAACTACTATAGAAAGAGACGAATTAAAAGATAGAGATAATCATGCTAAAGAATTAGTTAAAACATTAACAGTTGCACTTAATACATATAATAAGAAAGAAGATGAAGAAAATGAATAATTTAAAATTAAGAGCAACCGCATTAGGTCTTGCAGCAATCTCTACTTTTTCACTTGCAGGATGTAATGAAAGAGCTGCTAGTGAAGATTATGATACTATATCTCAATCCATAGGCACTGGTGAATTTAATACACTTACCCAAACATTAGAAGTTCCAAATAATAATTTTCAATTAATTACTGAGTATTCAGTAAATGATGCAGCTAAGAGGGAATGGCGAATTACATCGGACAAATCTTTATATTTGAAAGTATATACAAAAGGTTTAGATCCAAATATAAAAGTATACATTGATAATATACATATTGACACATCAATAAAATCTGATTATGCAATTATTGATGGTATTAAACAAGATTCAATGGATGATCATGTTCACAGTTCACAAATGATAGGGTTTCCAATATCTGATTCAATTTTTTACTATGGAACAGATACAATAGAAGGATACAATCAAGAGTTTATTCAAGGATCATATTATGCTTTCAAAGGACATGGTTCTGGAAGCATTGATAATAAACGATATACTGAGCAAGACTACATAGATAAAGGAGTTTATGGAAATAAATTTTCGATAGTATATGATTTACTTATTAAAAAAGAAAATGAAGATGATTATTCTAACGTTAGTGTATATACTGATTTTGTAGTTAAAATAAATAATACTAAAAAAGAGAAAAAGGAAATAGAAGAAGTAAAGAAAAAAGATACTGGTAAGATAAAAATAAAAACATTGGGTTAATTTCCAATGTTTTTTATTCGTCTTCTAAATCGTCATCATCAATAATAGTTAAATCATCTAAATCATCATCGGTATCAACGCCTTCTTCATCTTCCATTGCATCAATATCTTCTGATTCAACTGTTTCAACTACTTCATCAGCATCTTCATCTATTTCTTCTTCATCATACTCTTCATCGTCATCATCATCTATAATAATTTCTACCTTATGTTTATCCTTTAAATCCCAACAAGCGTTATCTAATAAAATAAATCTTTTATCAGTAGTTAAAGAAGTATAATAATCACCTATTTGATTAGCATAATCTTCATCAGTTAATTCTAATAATTTACATATTTCCTTAAATAAAGTTGGTGTATTCAAACTCTTCTTTTTTTCTTTTAAAATCATTTCTGTTAAATCACTATAAGATAAAGTTTCTAACTCTTCTTTTGGCATTTTATTTAATTTCATATTTCCTCCTACATTTTTTCAGGTGCATCTACACCAATTAGTTTTAAAGCATTCTTGATAGTAATTTTTGTAGCCTTAATTAAGTTTATTCTATCATTAGTATAATTAGTATCATTTGTTAATACTTTTTCATGCGCATAAAATGAATGAAAAGACTGTGCAAGTTCATATACATAATTTGTAATTAAATGTGGTTGTTCCTTTAATGCACTAGACTTAACAACATCACTAAATTCATATATTTTAGTAAGTAGATTAATTGCATATTCACTACTTAATGTTTTGTAATCACTACAACTTGTTTCTTTATTATATTCACTTAATATAGAACATATTCTAGCATGAGCATAACCCACATAATAAACAGGATTCTCATTAGACTTTTTAGTAGCTAACTCCATATCAAAATCAAGTTGTGTATCAAGTGAACGAGATGAAAAGAAATATCTTGCAGCATCAACTCCTACTTCTTGCAATAAATCATTTAGTGTTAAAGTCTTACCAGTTCTCTTACTGAGTTTAATCTCTTCTCCATTTTTAAGTAATCTTACCATCTGTAAAATTTTAACTTCTAACTTATTAGCATCCTCACCCATCATTGTAATAGCAGCTTTAAGTCTATTAATATAACCATGATGATCTGCACCAAGGACATCTATTAATTTATCATATCCTCTCTTATACTTATTTAAATGATATGCAATATCTGGAAGTAAATAAGTATTGTTATTATCACTTTTTACAAGTACTCTATCTTTTTCATCACCATATAAACTAGTTTTTAGATATATAGCATTATCACTCATATAAGTATTACCAGTTTCTTTTAACTTAGATAGTACATTATCTACTTCTTTATTTTTATAAAGATCTGTCTCACTACTCCACTTATCAAAGTGAATTCTAAAATCATTTAAATCAGATTTAATCTTTCTAAGCAGAAAATCTACTCCTTTTTTCCTAAAAACATCATCTGGAGCACTTTCTCCATACTCATTATATATCTCACGAGCAACTTCAATAATATCTTCACCATGGTAACTATTTTCGCCAAGTTCTTCATCAATTCCACATAAATTATGATATCTTACAATAATAGATTTTTCTAAGTTATTAATTTGATTGCCAGCATCATTAATATAATATTCACATGTTACATCATATCCAGCAAAACGCATTATATTAGCAAGCGAGTCCCCATATGCAGCCCCTCTAGCATGACCAATGTGTAGGAAACCGGTAGGGTTCGCACTAACATATTCTAAATTAACTTTAATCCCATTACCTATATTAGAGCTACCATAATTATCACCTTGTTCTAAAACTTTATTAATATTATCAAATAAATAATCATTCTTAACAAAGAAATTTAAAAAACCAGGGCCAGCAATATCTATCTTAGTAATAAAATCTGCATCAATATTTTCTTTAATCATAGTTGCAATTTCTCTAGGATTTTTCTTTAAAATACGTGCAAGTTGCATAGCTATATTAGATGAGTAATCTCCATTACTACTATCCTTTGGAATTTCAATAATAATATCATTTACAGTAATATCACGCTTACCTAAAGCATCATTTATTACTTTTCTTAATTTTTCCTTCATATACCACCTCTAATAAATATTTAAATTTATTACCTTCTAAAGAATATTCCAGTTCAATTTTATTATCACTAATTTTTAATTTATTAGTTATTGTATTTAATATAAATTTCTTGGTTCCCCCAAATACAGTATAAGTTGACTCAGTATTACAATTTTTATCAAAAACTAAATTAATAGTATATTCATTGCAAATTCTATCAATATACAATCTATCATTATCAGTCTTAACAGTTACTGAAATATTATTCTCCATATATTTATATTTATTCTTATTTTTAATACCAGATACATTAATATCTAGATTATCATCACCTACTAATTTAATATGTAATTTTGCCATGTCCATCAACTCCAGAACATTATAGCACATATTCTTATAATTTGCACTCAATTTTTATATTTTAAACTTATATTTTCAAATTTTTTTGTAATACTATATTTAGAACTAGGTGAATTATATGAAATTAATAAAAAAAATACTTATGATAATTATCATTTTAATACTATTATTCTCCATTATTTATTTAATATTATACCTATATGTAAAAAAGAATCCCATTGATATAAAGATTAATAACAGTTATTATATATATGACAAAGATAATAAATTAGTTAACAGTATGTCAGATGAATGGATAAAGTTAGATAATATATCAAATAATTTAATAAATGCAACTCTATCTATCGAGGATAAAAAATTTTATAAACATCACGGGTTTGACTATCTTAGAATTGTGAAGTCAATATATACCAATCTAATAAATAAAAAAATTGTTGAAGGCGCATCTACTATTACCCAGCAATATGCTAAAAACTTATTTTTAGATTTTAATAAGACTTGGGAAAGAAAAATAAAAGAAGCATGGTTTACTTTTAAACTAGAAACTAATTATTCAAAAGATGAAATATTAGAAGGATACTTAAATACTATTAATTATGGAAATGTATATGGAATAGAAAATGCTTCTCATTACTATTTTAATAAAAGTT
>CAMJTE010000085.1 GCA_946408655.1 uncultured Caryophanales bacterium
AACGGCGAAGATAGTTTACGCGAAAATAGCAAGTTGCCAATAATTTTTTTTTGCATTTTTTTACAAACAAATATATTGAAATTACATATAAAAAAATATATAATGGATTTGGTGATTAGAAATGGATGAATTTAAAGTAATTTCACATAGTGAATTAGATACAATGGAGTTAGCTCAAAATATTGAGTCTGAGAAGTTTCCTAACATGGTAATATGTTTAGATGGTGAACTTGGTAGTGGAAAAACAGTTTTTACTAAGGCATTCGCACAAGCAATGGAAGTGACTGATGCAGTAACATCACCAACATTTACTATAATAAAAGAGTATAACGGTGATATACCTCTATATCATATGGATGTGTATAGATTAGATGGTAATACTGACGGTGTTGGTATTGAAGAATACTTTGATGCTGGTGGAGTTGTAATAATTGAATGGGCATCAACAATAAAAGATATATTGCCAAGTGATAGATTAGATATTAAAATTAATTCTCTTGGGGAAAATAAAAGGTCTATTCATCTTATTCCACATGGAAAAAAATATGAAGAATTATGTGAAGCTGTAGTTTAGGTGATTTTATGAAGTTTTTATTTATTGATACATCTAATAGTTTTATTAATATTTATATAGTTAGAGATAATGAAGTATTAATTAAAAAGAAATATCATACTTTAAAAGACATGGCTAATAGTATTATGCCACTAATAAGAGAATGCTTTAATGAAGTTGGTTTTAAAGTTAATAATATTGATAAAATTTTTGTAACTATAGGACCTGGTTCTTTTACTGGTATTAGAGTAGGGATAACGGTTGCAAAAACTATATCTTGGAGTTTAAATATTCCAGTATACCCAATATCAACACTAGAGTATCTTGCAAGTGTGAATACAAAATATAATAAGATTATTTCTATAATAGATGCGAGAAGAGAAAATGTATTTGCTGGATATTATGATAGTAAATTAAATAAAATTAAAGATGAAGAACATACTAATATAGAGTCTATTAAAAAAAATGAAGATACAATTCTTGTAAGTTATGATGGTGTATATGATTCTGAGATTATAGATGTTGATATTGTAAAATTGATAAATAAGCATATAAATGATAAATCAGTTAATCCACATGAACTTAATCCAAATTATTTAAAGAAAACTGAAGCAGAGGAAAAATTGAATGATTAGAATCTCTAATGATGAAGATAAAATATATTTAAATAAACTATTGAGTAATTCTGAATTAAGTTATGATAATAATCCTTTCTGTAAGTGTATAGTTTATGATGATAAATATATTAGAGGATTAATATATTTTGAAGAAATATATGAGCGAGTTGATATAGATTATATATTTGTTAGTAATAATTACAGAAGACAAGGAATAGGCAGCAAATTATTAAAATATCTAATTGATTATTGTAAAAAAAAGAATATCTCTAATATTACATTAGAGGTTAATGAAAATAATATTGCAGCAATTAATTTGTATAAAAAATATGAGTTTGAAATAGTTGCCACTAGGAAAAATTATTATCAAGAAGATGATGGATTACTTATGATAAGGAAGTTTGATATTAATGAATGATACATATATTTTAGGAATAGAAACAAGTTGTGATGAAACAAGTGTTTCAATAGTTAAAAATGGCATAAGTGAGATTGCGACAGTTGTTTTATCACAAATGGATACCCATGCTAAATTTGGTGGTGTTGTACCTGAGATTGCAAGTAGGATGCATATTGAATCTATTACTCAAGTATTAGAGGAATGTTTAAATAAAGCATCTATGAATATGGATGATATTGATGCGATAGCAGTAACATATTCACCTGGATTAATAGGGTGCTTGCTTGTTGGAGTTACCTTTGCATCAACTTTATCATATATTTATAATAAACCATTAGTACCTGTTCATCATATTATTGGACATATATATGCCAATAATTTAAAGAAAAGATTAGACTTTCCATTAATATCTTTGGTTGTATCAGGAGGACACACTGAACTTGTTTATATGGATAAAGATTATTCATTTAAAAAAATAGGTGGAACACTTGATGATGCAGTTGGAGAAGCATATGATAAGGTAGCTCGTGTAATTGGTGTTGAATATCCCGGAGGACCTAAAGTTGATAACTTGGCTCGTTTGGGAAAAGATACTTATGAACTTCCTATACCGCTTGATGATGATACTTATAAATTTAGTTTTAGCGGGATTAAAAGTGCGGTAATTAACCTTGTTCATAATGAAGAACAAAGAGGTAATGAGATTAGAAAAGAAGATTTAGCTTGTTCATTCCAAAATAGAGTAATAGAGGTACTTGTTAAAAAAACTATGAAAGCAATAAAGGATTATAAAGTCAATAATTTAATAATTGCAGGTGGAGTATCTGCAAATATAGGACTTAGAGAAAGGCTTACAAAAGAATGTGATAATAATAATATTAAACTATCAACACCTGATATTAAATATTGTACAGATAATGCTGCGATGATTGCATCAGCAGGATATTATGCATATAAGTTAGGTATTGTATCAGATATAAATTTAAAAGCTACACCAAATTCTAGTATGTACTGATTTGACTATGGCGATGAGTTGTGATAAAATGAGATTGTTTTAAGGGAGGAAGTTTATGGCAGAAAATAATAATAATGATTTTGAAACATTTAAGACAAGAATCTTCACCAATATTCCACAAAAGACGGTGCTAGTTGGTGATGCTTGGCCAATGCATAATCCAAAAATATTTACCAAGCATTTTTTACATTTTCCATGGTTTAAATCAAGATTCATATCTTTAAAAAATAATAACAAAAATCTGTTAAAAGAAAAATTTCAATTAAATGGGGATGGTTTAGAGATTGTATCAGATGTTGCAATTAATTATGAAATTGAACCTTTTTTAAATGAAAAAAAACAACCATATGGTATAGTAGATAGATGGAAATCTTTTATAAATGCTTTTAATGGAAACAGAAGAAAGGTTGTTAGACAGTATGCTAAGGTAGCAACAATAGGATTACTTACAGTTGGAGCTACACTTATAATTGGACCATTTAGTTTGTTAATACCGGCATTATCTGCTGGCTATATTAGTATTGTATATCAAGACCCCGATTATATAAAAAAACAGGGAATATATAAATATGCATTTAACAATGGTAAAGAAACAGGAATTGTAAGTTTAGAACAAAAAGTATATGAAGCACTTAAGAATTATTATGCTAGGCATAGTTATGAAGAAATCAAAGGGAAAAAAATAGATTTTAAATCTTCGGAATTTGACGATGTTAGAGCACAATTTGAATCTGTGCGAGAAAGATTTGGCATAATAGTAACGGATATTACGGAAACAAGTGCAGATTTAACACCAGAAAGTGATGCATTATTGCGAAAGAAAAAAGAGGCTGAGATGGAAGCTGAGGCTATAAGACAAAAAGGAGCTGCAGAAGCAGATGCGAAACGTATGCAAGCAGATGCAGATCTTTATGCTTCTGAAAAAGTTACTGAAGCTATAGTTGCAAGAATGAAGGCAAGTGGTATTTCACCAGAAAAATATGCTGAAATTTTAAAGTATTCTGAATTAGGAAAAAATGGTAATGCAAAAACGGTTGTTGTAGATGATCCATCAGAGCATATTCGTAGAAAATAATTGATAAAAACTATTGACAAACAATAAAAAATTATATATAATCATAAGCGTAATGAAAAAGGAAAGCGATGTATCCACATCCACCCGATTGCTTAAGTAATGGGTAAAAAAGCCAAATGCGTAAATGGTTTTTTAAGGTGGATACTATGTATCTACTTTTTTCATGGTATAAGATTATTGGAGGTGTTTGTTATCGCAAACAGAGAAAGAGATTTGTTTATAAATGAGCAAATTAGAGCAAGAGAAGTTATGGTTATTGGACCTAATGGAGAACAGTTGGGTGTTAAATCACTTAAAGATGCATTAACATTGTCTTCTTATGCAGGTTTTGATTTAGTACTTATTAATCCTAAAGGTAATCCACCAGTATGTAAAGTAATGGATTATAATAAGTTTAAATACGAAAATAAGAAGAAAGCTAAAGAAAATATTAAAAAACAAAGAAGTGCAAATTTAGATATTAAAGAGTATCGTTTATCTGTCGCAATCGATATTCATGATTTTAATACTAGAGTTAAGAATTCTAGTAAGTATCTAGAAAAAGGTCATAGAGTTAAAGCGTCTATTAGATTTAGAGGTAGAGAGATGGCTCACACTGAACTTGGACGTGATGTGCTTTATAAATTTGCAGATGCATTAAAAGATGTTGCTGATATTGAGCAAAAGCCAATATTAGATGGCCGTAACATGACGATGATGCTTATGCCAAAGAAAGAGAAATAGGAGGAAAAATATGCCAAAGATTAAATCACATAAGGGAACTCAAAAGGTTGTTAACAAAAATGGAAAGATTGGTCATCCTGGAACTAGACATAATACAGGAAAGAAGAATGCTGCTTCAAATAGAAGTGGTAGAAAAGCATCTTACTTAAGTAAGGGAGACGCTAAAAGATTAAAAAATGTACAATATTAATAAGGAGGAATTTAAATGAGAGTTAAAGGAAGTAATATCCATAAAAATAGAAGAGTTAAAGTTTTAAAACAAGCTAAAGGTTATTTTGGAAGTAAACATAAATTATACAAAACAGCTAAAGAACAAGTAATGCATTCATTAAAATATGCATATAGAGATAGAAGAC
>CAMJTE010000086.1 GCA_946408655.1 uncultured Caryophanales bacterium
TACATAACAAAAAATATCAACTTCTTTTTAGAAATTGATATTAATATATTAAGTCAAAACTGTAAAAGTTCGGACAGATTTCCCAATGGAGGGCCTAGTCGGATTTGAACCAACGATCAGGGAGTTGCAGTCCCATGCCTTACCACTTGGCTATAGACCCGTTTGAATTACTAATTAATTATAACAAATAATTTAATTAGATTCAAGTATCTTTATTAATAAATATGCAAATTAATATTTTTTATGTTACAGTTTTGTGACTTAAACACTAATAAAACCAACACTTTGTATGGATTAATATTAATAAAATTACATATTTTTATTGAAAAAATGGGATATTTTTGATAAATTATCCAATTATCTTAAAAATATCAATCAAGGCAAATGCTAGTATTTATAATGGATTATCACAATTTATAATAGTCACAAAACTGTAACCAATCTCTTTTAATTATATATATTTTTTTTGATAAATTTTAAATAATTATTTATCAAAACATCTTCCATTAAATAACATTACGTTCACAAAATCATTATAACAACTCAGTAATTACCTCATTCGAAAGATCAATTTTTTAATTTGACAACATATTTTGACGATTCTTCCTAAGTATTCCAAATTTATTTTATTTTATGTATATATTTACTCAACAATGATGCTTTATTAATAACCTTATTGCCATATGTTGTTTTTAATTCATCTAATATTTTATTTAGATTATCATCTTTATTCTTATCCTTAATATCTTCAAAAATTGATATTTGATAATTAGATGTATCTGTTAACTTTGATAAACTAACTCCTACTAATCTAATAGATTCATCTTTATATAATTCTTTAGCTAATTTTTTACAGACATTATATATATTCTTTGTATCATTTGTTGCATTAATTAATCTCTTTTGATGAGACTTAGTTTGAAAGAATTTATCTTTTAAACTAACTCCTACTACATGAGCATATTTATTTTTCTTTCTTAAAGTTATACATACATTATCAACTAAAGAATGTAATACTTCATATATTTCTTCTATATCATTTAAATTATGTGATAATGTTGTTGAATTACTAATAGATGTATCTCTATTTTTTAAAGTAATAACAGAATCACTAATACCTCTCGCACTCTCAATTAATTTTACTGCTTGATTTTTAAAGTATTTACTTAAATACTCTGGATTACTTCTAGCTAAATCTCCAATTGTATTAATATTTAAACTTCTCAATTTAATTGCCGTCTTTTTACCAACTCCAAATAATTTTTCAATAGGAAGAGGATACATCTTAGATTCAACTTCATTACTATATAATGTATGTACTCTATCTGGTTTTATAAAATCAGATGCCATCTTCGCACATAACTTATTATTTGCAATCCCGATATTTACAGTAAAACCTAGTTTTTCTTTTATTTCTCTTTTTAATTGATAAGCAAATTTAATTTCATCTCCATATAAATTCTTAACTTTACCATAATCAGCAAAGCATTCATCTATAGATAATATTTCTATATCTGGTATATAACTACTAATTAATTCAAATAATTTGCAAGACATGTATTTATACAATTTATAATATGGTGGATATATATGTAAATCATTACACTTTCTTTTAGCATCTCTTAGGGTTTCTGCCGTCTTAACTCCCCTAGATTTTGCAACCATACTTTTTGCTAGTACTATTCCTCTTCTTGCAGATTCATCCCCACCAATAACTGCTTCTTGATACCTTATGTCTTCTTTATAACCACGTTTTAATAAATATACTGCTGTCCAAGATAAAAAAGCATTATTAACATCTATATGCATAATTATGTCCATATTACCACCAGATAAATTATATTATAATACGTATATTCGTGTCAACAATATTAAAAAAGTTATGCTGCATTCTGCATAACCTTTGATTTATTATAATCATTAATATTTACAATATTATTATTCTTTTTAGCTACATAATCTAAGGCTTGTAACATACCATCACTAACCTTTCCCACACCAACAGTAGAATAATCAAGAACTTTATCATTAAGTAAATGAGATTTATATTTATTTACAACATTTATATCACTTATTACTTTATTGGAAACAAGCATTGCAAAATTTCTATTTATTTTATTAGAAATACTAGCATATCTATCTGGAATATTTAAACCATTTAACTTTGCTTCATATAAATAATTAATATCATTTAAAATTTCATCACTAGTACCACACTTATTTAGTTCTTCTTTTAATAATTGTCCATTGTTAGAAAGATAAGCAGTCACAAAATCAATTCTCGATTTTACCCCCATAAGTGTAACATCCAAATTATTCAAAATCATTAGTTCTTCTTCATTATAACTTTTTTCAGACGAACCAACTAAATTAGAAGCAATCATGTATGTACATGCTTTATTTAGTGCATCTAACTCTCTTACATTACCAAACCCATAGTAATTATCACGGGAAGTAGATGTCATAAGCATTATTTGGGCAAAGATGTTGTCAATATTGTATTTATTCTCTTCATCATTTTTAAGAACTTGAAGACTAATTTTTCCAGTATTCTCTTTTGCATCATAAGAGACAAATCCACTATTAGAATATATAGATAGTGGTTCTAATTTTAATGTTTCTAATTTTTGATAAAAATTATCCATATTAAAATTAAAAAACTTTTGAAGTTTCAAAACAAAATTAAATATTTTATATTCAACAGTACCTTCCTTATCAATATTATTCTCATTAAATATTGGATTTTTTCTATAAATTTCAATTAATTTTTGCTTAACATCATTAAAATCTACCCTCATAACGATACCTCACTGTATTAATAATATCACAAAAATTTCAAAAATAAAATATGTTTTTTTAATTTTTCAAATAAAAATATTTTTAACTATAAAAAAGATACTAGTTTTTTTACTAATATCTACATTTAAATGCTTCTTTTACTTGTTTGAAAATACTTTTTACTAATTTTTTTCTTTTAGTTATCTTTCTTAAAGATTTATAAATAGAAGTAATACCATCTTCTATATTCATAATTCTCTTATTATTAACAAGATATGAATTAAATTTTGCTTTTTCATAAATTATTTCATTATGTTCACAATATAATTCAATATATTCTTTTAGAATACTAATCATTATATTTTTATAACTTATATAATAATCTTGAGCTAAAACTTTATTATTACAAGCATTAATATCTTTAATTGCGTGCTGATAATAATCTACTAATATAAGGAATATTGCTTGAGTAATATCATCCATATCACTCATATCGTCTGTAACAAAAGTTTCTAAACCTAGATAGTTGCATAAACTATCTACATATCCTTTTTTTATTATTTCTAGTTTATTTTCAGTTTTATACATAAATCCCCCTTAATGAGAATTATTATATACTAATTATCTTAAAAGTCAAATTAAAGAAATTGGTTAAATACTACAATTTATATCAATTCATATACTCTAGATGTAATTCTTGGATCACTACAATAACTCATTCCAAACTCATTATTTTCTTTAGCAATTATAATACCTATAGTTTTATTTTGAATAGTACTTTTAACATGTTTATCTATATAATTCATATAAACTGATATTTGACCTATATGTTCTTTCTTTACTTCAGTAACCTTAAGTTCAATTACAACAAATGAATTATATAAATAATTATAAAGAAGTAAATCAATATAATTATACCTACTACATATTCTTATTGGATACTCTTCTTTAATAAAACAAAATCCATCACCTAGTTCATTCATAAATTCTGATATGTTTTCTAATATTAATCTTTGTAAAAATTTCTCAGATATATTATCAATATCTATATTATAACTATTCTCAATTAATATAGGATTCTTTACTGTATCAATTAGATCTAAATCATCATTATTAATTATCTTTTCTTTAGTCTTATCATCTAACCTTTCATATTCTTTGTTTTTTATTCGTTCATGCAACTTTGTTTTACTTAAACTATTTTCTAAACATACCTTAATATAATATCTAATTTTATCATGTTCTTTAAGTGGTAAAAGTTCTCTATAATGACTCCAGTTCAAATTGGTCCCCGATGGGGAACAATTCTCAAAATTACTAAATATTTCATAAAACTGTCTCATTCTTCTTAATGTTCTCGCACTATATTTTTTTCCAACTTCATTCACTAATTTTTTAGAATAATTATCAATAATAGATTTACCATATTCATTACCTGCTTCATATAATAATTTACCAGTTTCAAAATATGTAATTACTTTATGTCTTTCTTTGGAATAATCTTTTGTTTTAGCATATATCTCATCATCAATTAATTTATCTTTTATCTCTTTATAATATTTATCCATATAATACCACCTGCAATACTTATAACACACACCGCATATTAAATCAAACAACTAGTTTTTAATAAATTACATAATAAAATTATAAGTATTTTAAATTCTACTTGTAATTTATGAAATACTATATTCTTAACTCTTCAATACTACTCAAAACATAAAATTTGACTTTTTTATACTAACTGATACTCTCTAGATACAATACCTTCATTAGTCTTATATTTTATTACAAACTTGTTATTCTCTTTTACTATTATTATACCTATAGTTTTGTTCTAATTAACAGTTTTAATATTCTCATCTATATAATTCATATAAAATTCTATTTGTCCTATATGTTCTTTTTTTAGTTCAGTAACCTTTA
>CAMJTE010000087.1 GCA_946408655.1 uncultured Caryophanales bacterium
AAAAAGAATATTTTAACAATATCCTCATTTTTCCTAGTCGGATGATTTTATCCTGGAATTTGCTCTTTTTTGCTGTTGTAATAGTCCAAATTTGACAAGTATAGCAAATAGTGTTAATATCTTAATTGTAAAAACGAAGAACAAGAGGAGTAAAATAGTTAGTAACTATTAGGAATGAGAGGTCACCGACTGAAAACCTTTCTTAGTGAAGAGTATTTGAAGGTAGCTTGGGAGTTTTATATCTGAAATAATAGTAAGATATAATGTTAGTCGCATTAAGACTTTAAGGTAGTAGAAATACTACAAAATAAGGTGGTACCACGAGCAATTCGTCCTTTTAGGATGTCTTGTTCGTTTTTATTTAGGAGATGAGATTTATGAAATTTTTATTTAAGGGTGATTATGTACGAGTCTAATATTTTATTAAATAAAATTATAAAATAGAGAGGATGATAAAATGTTAGATAAAAAATATAATTTTAAAGATAAAGAAATTAAATGGATGAATTATTGGAATGATAATAATATATATAAATTTGAGCCTGATAATAGAGAAATATACTCAATAGATACACCCCCACCTACGGTTAATGGTAAAATACATATAGGTCATATATTTTCATATTCACAAGCAGAGATGATTGCAAGATATAAAAGAATTAGAGGATATAATGTATTTTATCCTTTTGGTTTTGATGATAATGGTTTACCTAGTGAAAGATTAGTTGAAAAAGAGCAAGGTAAAAAAGCTCACGAAATTGGTAGAGAAGAATTTAATAAAATATGTTTTAAAACTACTAATAAATACGAAGATGAATTTAAGAAATTGTTTTTACGAGCAGGTTTTAGTGCAGATATAAATAATGCCTATAAAACTGTTAGTGAATCTTCAGAGAAAATTAGTCAATTAAACTTCATAGAGCTTGTTAATAAGGGTGCGTGTTATCACAAAGAAAGTCCTGCATTATGGTGTAATGAGTGTTTAACATCTATTGCTCAAGCAGAACTAGAAACTAAGAAAATAAAAACAATGTTTAATTATATTAATTATGAAACAACTGATAAAGAAATATTTACGATTGCAACCACAAGACCAGAATTAATACCTGCAATTGTTAGTATATTTGTAAATCCTAATGATGAAGAACATAAACATTTAATTGGTAAAATTGCACATATTCCAATTATTGATGTAGAAGTACCAATTATTGCAGATGATAAAGTAGATGCTAATAAAGGGACTGGAATTGTTATGTGTTGTACTTTTGGAGATCAGACTGATATTGAATGGTGGAAAAAATATAATTTACCACTGAAAAATATATTTACTAATGATGGTAAAATAATAGATGATATTCCAAATTATGGTGGATTAAGTATTAAAGATGCTAGAATAAAGATTATTGAAGATTTTAAAAATGCAGGATATTTAGTAAAACAAGAAGAATTAGAACACGAAGTACAAACACATGAAAGATGTGGTAAAGAAGTTGAGTATACAGTAATAAAACAGTGGTTTATAGATATTATGAATCACAAAGATGAATTTATTAAAATTGGAAATAATATAAATTGGTATCCTGATTATATGCATAATAGATATAATGAGTGGGTAGAAAATATTATGTGGGATTGGTGTATATCAAGACAGAGATATTTTGGAGTACCATTTCCAGTATGGTATTGTAGAAAATGTGGTAAAACAATTTTAGCTGAAATTCAAGATTTACCAGTTAATCCATTAATTGATAAACCTAAAATTAATAAATGTGATTGTGGATGTATTGAGTTTATTCCAGAAAAAGATATTATGGATACATGGCAAACATCAAGTATCACACCACTATTAAACATGAAATATAAAGAAAAAGATTCATTAGAAGATTTAATGAAACCAATGAGTTTAAGATGTAATGCTCATGATATTATTAGAACCTGGGATTTTTATAGTATAGTTAAGGGATACTATAATTTTGATACTAAGCCTTGGAATAATATCATGGTATCTGGATTTGTAATGGCAAATAAAGGAGAAAAATTATCTAAGCGAAAAGATAACTCGAAAATGGAACCTTTTGAGCTGCTTGAAACTTATGGTGCGGATGTAATTAGATATTTTGCAGGTTCTGGTAGATTAGGTACTGATATACTATTTAGTGAAGAAACACTATTAAGAGGAAAAAAACTAATTAATAAAATTTGGAATGTATCAAAATTTATAGAAATGCATCTTGTAGATTATACTGATAAAGACTTTGAAGATTTTGAATATATTGATAGATGGATAATTGCCAAGTATCAAGAAATGGAATCTTTATATTTAAAATATTTAGATGATTATGAGATAGGCTTAGCTCTTAATACACTTGAAAAATTCTTTTGGAATTTCTGTGATAATTATATTGAAATAGTTAAACATAGATTATATAGACCAGAAGAATTTGGTGAGCTTGCAAGATATTCAGGTCAAAAAACAATATATACATTACTTTATAAGATATTACAAAACTTTAGTATATATTTCCCATTTATTACGGAAGAAATATTTACTGAGCTATATCATAATAGTAAATCAATACATTTAACTGAGATTAAACCACTAAATTATAACTTTAAATCAGAATTAAAAAATGGTGATATGATTATTGAAATAATAAGTCAGGTAAGAGGTATTAAATCAAATAGTAATATGTCATTAAAAACTCCAGTTAAGGATTTAAAATTAAGTGTTAATAAAAATTTAAAAGATGCTATTAATAAATCAATAAAAGATTTTAAAGCAACACTATTTATTGAAAGATTAAGTTTAAATGATATTCAAAAAGACTATAGTATTGATGATATTGAATTAAGAGTTGATGCTTAGCTTTTATGTAATTTGACATTAATTTATATATATGTTAATATTTAGTCAACAAGCAAAAGACTATAATTAATTTTGTAAATCTTTGATGAGGACATGACTTTTATTGATATTTTCGTAGAGAGTTATCGGTTGGTGAAAGATAATAAAATTATTTAAAAGTTTCTACCTTTGAGTAAAATGCAAACATTTTCGGTTAATAGCCGTTATCTATATTGAGTTAAAAATAAGGATGGTACCGTGCTTTATGCACTCCTATATGGTATCATCCTTTTTATATTTTAAGGGGATGAAAAAATGAAAAACATTTATAAATGGATGATTAGACGATCCTGGATATATTAATTTATTATTTGGTTTTAATTTGATGTAAATGATGAAAGGGAATGATTAATATGATAGATATAAATAGAATTAGAAATAACAAAGAAGAAGTTGAAAAGGCATTATTAAAAAGGATGGATAATGTTAATTTAGATGAACTTTTAGAGTGGGATAAAGAAAAAAGACAAATAGGAACTTTAATGGACGGGTATCGTGCTGAAAGAAGAAAAGCAAGTGATAAAATTGCTGAATTAAAAAGAGCAGGAGAAAATACTGATGATATTGTAAAAGAAATGAAAGAACTTGGAACTAAAATCGATGAGGGAATGATTAAATATACTGAATTAGATAAAAGAATATTTGATTATTTAGCATTATTACCAAATATTCTTGATGATGATGTCAAATCTGGTGGAAAAGAAAATAATGAAGTCTTAAGAACTAATTTAGAACAACCTAAGTTTGATTTTAATTTAAAACCTCATTATGAAATATTAAAAGATTTAAAGATGGTAGATTATGATCGAGGAGTAAAAATTGCTGGAGAAAAGAATTGGATTTATACTGGTATTGGTGCAAGACTTGAATGGGCTTTAATTAATTATTTTATTGATACACATATTAAAAATGGTTTTCAATTCATGATGTTACCATATATGTTAAAGTATGAGTGCGGTTTTGGAGCAGGACAATTTCCAAAGTTTAATGATGAAGTATATATGATTAAAAATGAGGATGAAGATGAAAAGAATGTTAAATTCTTACTACCTACTGCTGAAACAGGACTTGTAAATCTTCATAGTAATGAAATAATGAATATTGATGAATTACCTAAAAAATACTTTGCTTATACACAATGCTTTAGAGTTGAAGCTGGAAGTTCTCGTGAAGAAGAAAGAGGAACAATTAGAGGACATCAATTTAATAAGGTTGAAATGGTAGAGTATGTTACTGAAGATAAAACAGAACAAGCATTTGATGAATTATTAAATATTGCGGAAGGTTTAATGAAAAGTTTGGGGCTTCATTATCAAGTAAGCAAACTTGCTGCTGGAGATTGTGCTCAAGGTATGTGTAGAACATATGATATTGAAGTATGGATTCCAAGTATGAAAATTTATAAAGAAGTAAGTAGTGTTTCAAATAGTAGAGATTATCAAGCAAGAAGAAATAATACTAAATATCGAGATGCTGATGGTAATTTACATTATGCTTGCACTTTAAATGGTAGTGGACTTGCTACAAGTAGATTAGTTCCTGCTATAGTAGAACAATATCAAAATGAAGATGGAAGCATCACAATTCCTGAAGTGTTAAGACCTTACATGGGTGGATTAGAAGTAATAAAATAGTAATAAAATACGTATTAAGTTATTAATTTGATTGAGAAATTTTATAGCTTTTATGTTTTAACAGCAAAAAAGAGTAAATTAATTTAAAAAGATAAAATATATGAATATTGGATAA
>CAMJTE010000088.1 GCA_946408655.1 uncultured Caryophanales bacterium
TACCTAAATATTCATCTAACGGAATAATTAGTCTACTTTTAAGTCCATAATCTTTTAAATTAATATCTCCAACTACTTGAAGAATTGTTCTATTAATAATAACCTTTCCTGTTATTAAAATAAACTCTATTTTTTCTTTTCCTTGATTCTTTAATTTAAATCCTTTTTCTTTCCATTCTTATTTTTTTTAGTAACTAAATCTTTTTCATTAATATGTTGTGATAATAATTCTTCCACATGATTTATTAATTCATTTTTATAGTTATTAATACTATTTATCATCAGATCTTCTATGGAACCTATATTCAATTCATTATTATCTATCAATTTATCAAATTTTTCACTAAAATCATTAAATTCATTTTCTTTATTATTCGACATACTTACTACCTCTTCTATTCTTGTAATAAGTATATCACATTATCAATTTACCTGCGAAAATTTTTTACACCCAAATGTTGATTATATCTTTAAATTATGATAATATTTTATTATAGATTAAAGGATGGAAGAATAATGAACGAAAATATGGAAACAAAAGATTATGCAAAACTTATTGCTGCGCAGAATGAATCAGCTAGAAAATTAAAAATAATAGGGGTTCAATGAGAATTAAATGTTGCGAGAAGGAGAAGGGTTGCAGCTGCTTTTGCTACAGGGTTCTATGCCTGTGGATTAATTGTTGCAACCTGTTTTTCCGGTATTGATCCTAATGAAATTTTTCATGCTGGTATTGATGCACTCAATTC
Source organism: uncultured Caryophanales bacterium (assembly GCA_946408655.1). Classification (GTDB taxonomy): domain Bacteria; phylum Bacillota_I; class Bacilli_A; order RF39; family UBA660; genus RUG12438. The sequence goes on from CAMJTE010000088.1 coordinate 750, forward strand.
CTTTGATTCATTAAAAGAATTGGTTCAACAAATTACTCCTGCTATGTGGCTTTCGATTCTTGGTACAATTGCGGCGTATACTGAATTTATAAGACAATCTAGAAACTACAGAACGGCTAATGAAGAGTTTTATGATATAGTCAACTATGAGCCAACAGATTATCTAAAAACAGTTGATAGCCAAGCTGAACAAGGTAGGAATAAATAAGGAGGATTATAATGTTTGAGAAGGGTAATATATTAAATTTATCTGATGCTAATGAATATGCCGTTGTTGATAAGTTTACTGATAAAGGAACAGTTTATGTTTATTTGGTAGATATAAATGAAAATAGTAATATTATTTATGCCAAACTTGAAAATGATAAAATAATTGAAATTGATAATGCAGAAGAATTAAGTCATGTTATAAAGAAAATTTATGATAATTTATGTAAATAATAGTGAATATCCTAAAAAAATATTGTGAACAATATTGATTTTAATATATTTAACTATTGCTGTTAGATATACTATTAAATAATTTGTTGAGAAACAAGTTATAGTAAGGCAGTGAGGCATATGCAGTATAGTGTATATGCCTTTAATTTATTTATATAGTAAATTTTCTAATGTTATCGCATGCTTGGATGTATCGATAAAAAAATATAAGTTAATATAAAAATTTAAATAATTAAATTATCTATTTAAAAAATGAGTGATTGTTATACATATTATTTACATATTTGATTGAATTGGATATTTAATTGTGATATAATTCGGATAGAAAGGTAGATATTATATATGATTAAATTTATTCAATATGGATGTGGAAAAATGTCCAAGTATACTATGCGTTATGCAATGGAAAGAGGATATGAGTTAGTAGGAGCTGTTGATGTTAATCCTGATATTATAGGTAAAGATGTATCTTGTATTCTAGGGGGCAACAATGTTGGGATAACTATTACTGCAGGTGATGATGTAAGAAGTATGATGGAGAGTGTTAAACCTGATGTATGTATTGTTACTACAATGAGTTTAATGAGTGATTTAAAGGATCCGTTAATGTTATGTGCTGAACTTGGCGTAAATGCAATAACAACTTGTGAGGAGGCATTTTATCCATTTAATTCTTCACCTAAATTAACTAAAGAGATTGATGAGATAGCAAAGGCTAATAATTGTACTATTACAGGTAGTGGTTATCAAGATGCTTTCTGGGGAAATTTAATTAGTACACTTTGTGGTGCGACTAATAAGATAACTAAAATAAAAGGTAGTACTTCTTATAATGTTGAAGATTATGGTATTGCACTTGCAAAAGCACATGGTGCGGGACTTAGCGCTGATGATTTTGATAAAGAAATTGCTAATGTTGATAGAATTAGTGATGAAGAGCGTAATAAGATGATTGAAGAAGGTACTTATCAACCGAGTTATATGTGGAATACTAACGGATGGTTATGTGATAAACTAGGGCTTACTGTAGAAAGTCAAACTCAAGAATGTATACCTCAGATTGCTAAAGAAGATATTTTCTCATCTACTTTAAATATGACAATAAAAAAAGGTGATGCAACAGGTATGAGTGCAAAAGTTACAACTATTACAAAAGAAGGGGTTGTAATTGAAACTGAATGTATTGGCAAGGTGTATGATGAAACTGAATTTGATTCTAATGATTGGACAGTTTATGGAGAACCTGATACTCATATGACTATTAATAAACCTTCAACTGTAGAACTTACTTGTGCGACTATTGTAAACCGAATTCCAGATTTAATAAAAAGTGATGCAGGATTTGTTCCAACAAGTAAAATGGGAGAATTAAAATATACTAGAAAATAGATTTTTCTAGTTTTTAATTTGTAATTAATAAAAAAATGTGATAGTATATGTCCTCGAGGGGATTTTTGTGTTAGAGAATGATATTAAATATATTAGTAAACTATTAAAAAGAAGAAGTGGAGTAAGAAGTAAATTACTTTATAAGTTTACAACCGAAAATATATCTGGTTATATTAATGAATTTAATTTAAAAAACAAAAACTTACTTACTGTTGGATCATCAAGTGATCAAGCAATAAATGCTAATTTTTACGGGTGCAATGATGTTACTGTTGTTGATCTTAACAGAAATACACCGTTTTTCTTTCTTTTAAAAAAAGCAGCGATGTTTTGTTTAGATTATGAAGAGTTTTTAAGATATTTTTCTTTAAGCGATGATAAATATAGAATGAATATTTGTTTTTACAAAAAAATTCGCGAATGTTTAAGAAGTCTTAGTTTAGATAGTTTAATAATTTGGGATTATATATATGATCATCATGATTTATCTAAAGAAACTAATAGCGTATTTCATTACCATTCAGATGAGCTTGCTAATGTAAGTATATTTAATCCATATATGAATAATGAAGAGAATTATAAAATTGAAAAAGAAAAAATAAAAGATTTAAATATTAAATTTATAAATGCAGATATTTTGAAACCAGATAAGATATTTACTTGTGAAAAATTTGATAATATAAATTTATCTAATGTTTATAGTTATAATTACAATGATAATATATTCAAAATAAGAAGATTTAAAAATGGTGTAAATAGTTTGGTTGAAAGATTAAATGATAAAGGAATTATGCTTGTTACTTATTTATATGGAACAAGTAATAATTCTTCTATTATAGAATTTGCTAGCAATAATATTTTGGAAGATACAACGTATTCTCATTTTAAAGGCATTAGAGGAATATATATAAATAATGATACAACTGATACAGCTGTAATGTATCAAAAAAAACTGATGAAATAATTGACAAACTAGAAAGTGTGTGCTAATATTTATGTAGCGCACGTAAGTGTTTTTATTTTAGGAAAATTTTGGAGGTTTTATGAAGAAGATTGCTAGATTCTTTGTTGATGTAAAAAAGGAATTAAAAAGAGTTAGATGGCCTAAGAAAAAAGATATGATAGTATATTCTACTGCCACAGTAGCATCACTATTATTCTTTATGGTTTTCTTTACAATTATTGATACTGTGTTAGGACTAATGAAGGTGTTATAATGGAAAAAGAATGGTATGTTGTTAATACTTATTCTGGGCATGAGAATAAGGTAAAAGAAAAATTAGAAATGCGTGCTAGTAGTATGGGCATGGAAGATTATATTTTTAGAGTTGTAGTTCCAGAAGAAACAGTTGTAGAAACTCTTAAGGATGGATCAGAAAAAGAAAAGAAAGTAAAAATGTTCCCAGGTTATATATTAGTAGAAATGATTATGACTGATGAAGCATGGTTTATTGTACGTAATACACCGGGTGTAACTGGATTTATCGGATCATCTGGTAAAGGTGCTAAACCTTTCCCACTTACTAAAGATGAAGTAGATAAAATATTAGGCTCTATGAATATGAGTAGAATAGATATAGAATCAGAACTAAAAGTAGATGATTCTGTTAAAGTAACTGCAGGTGCATTTGCTAATATGTTTGGTAAAGTCAAAAGTATTGATATGCAAAAACAGATGATCGAAGTAGCTCTTGATTTATTTGGCCAAGAGACTATGGTTGAAGTTGGTTTTGATGAGATAGAGAAAGTATAATTTTGATATAAATATATCCCAAAAAGTTATTCCAGTGTACTGGAATAACTTTACAAAACAAATTTGCTATAGTATAAAAGATATTAAAGTAATAAATATATTTGATTTTTTAGTTGATGAAACAT
>CAMJTE010000089.1 GCA_946408655.1 uncultured Caryophanales bacterium
AAATACTCTTTTACTGCTTCAACTAACTGCACATTATCATCAATCATTAATAATCTAGTTTTCTTCATCTTATCCTCCTATCACAAACATTATATAACAATATTCATCACTTCTCTAGAGTATATTTTAGCTAGTTTTGTCGAATAGATTTTAGACCGCAAAAAAAGTTATTAACTACTTAACAACTTTATTATTTTATTTACTTCATTTACATCTTTACATGCCTTGCCAATCATAAATCCATCAACAATATCAATTTTAGATAAATCCTCAATGTTTTTAGAACTTACACTACCACCATATAATACTTTCGCATTTATTCCTTTATCTTTTATAACATCTTTGATATATGATATAGACTCTTTTATATTTTCATCAGTTGGAACATTTCCTGTTCCTATAGAATATATAGGTTCATAGGCAATTATTATTTTATCACAATTTATACCGTCAAGTCCAATATCTAACTGCCTTTTTAACACTTTTTTACTATTACTTGACATTTTATCTTCTAATGACTCACCAATACACATTATAGGTATTACATCATTATCTATAATAGACTTTAATTTTTTATTAACATCATAATCAGTAATATTAAAGTTTTTTCTGCATTCACTATGTCCAACTATGGCATAATTAACTCCCATTTTTTTTACCTGTTTAGCCGATACACATCCTGTATGTGCTCCACTATCTGCAGGATATATTGACTGAATTGCAATATTCTTATAGTTTTCTAAGAAATATGGAATATAGATAGATTCTGGACACATTATTACATTATCTGGAACATCTTTTACCTTACTAATATAATCATTTACATCATCAATGTCCATATACATCTTCATATTCATTACTAACAACTTACTTTTCATGAAAACCTCTCTTAAATATATCTTTAGCTCTTCTAAAAAAGCCTCTCTTACCACTAGTATCTCTACCTTTTAAAGCAATACTATATACATCAAGCACCTTTTCTGCATAATATTTAGCAGAATACTTATTTGATGAAAGAAGTGCTTGAGCTCCTAATTTCTTACAATGTTCCTTATCATTCATTAGTTTTATAATGGAACTCTTATACTTCTTTTTATCATTAAATAAGTAACCATCTATATCCTCTTTAACAACTGTATTAAAAGACTCATCATTAAGAGCCACTACAGGTAGAGCTGCAGCCATAGCTTCTATTACAGTAAGTCCTTGTGTTTCGGTATGAGAAGCAGTCGCAAAACAACTTGCCAGATGATAATAATTAGGTACATCTTTCCATGGAACCTTACCAGTAAATATAACATTATCACCTAACTTCTTAGACTTTTTCTTAAGTTCTTCTAAATCAGGGCCTCCACCTACAATTAGTAATTTACACTTTTTATTTTTACGTACTAAATGAATTTGATTATCAATTAGAAAATCAATACTTTTCTCTTTCGCAATACGACCTACAAATAATATTACAAAATCATCTTCTTTAATATTATATTTCCCTTTTAAACTTACAACCTTTTTAAAATCAATATTCTCTTTATAAAACCTTTCAACCTCAATACCAGTAGGTATAATATGTACATTACGATCATACTTATATTTTTCTTTAAATAAATCATAAGTCTTTTTAGTAGGAACAATTAATTCAGTAACTGTCTTATCACAATAAAACTTAGTAAAATATTCAACAATCTTCTTACTAGTAGAATCAAAATGCCCTTTAGTTATATAATGCACATAATCCTCATACATAGTATGATATGTATGAACTATTGGTATATCTAATTGTTTAGCCATAATACGCGCAAACGTACCAATACTAAACTCCGTATGAGAATGAATAATATCTAAATTCCACTTCTTAATTTTATTAATTGCTTTAAGTGGATATATACCACTTAATCTATAATCATATATCCCTGTTGGAACCCCAGGAATACGAATTACATTTTGAGCACCAAAATCATAAGATAGTATATCATTATTAACCGTTACAACAAAAACATCATGTCCAAGTTTGCGTAACGCCCTTTCTAGCATCAAAACACTAGTCGCAACACCGTTAATCTGGGGTGAGTATGTATCTGTAAAAAGTCCTATTCGCATAATACCTCCTTATATACAATAGTTTCAGTTTTATTTATTCATTACTGATTTATGTATCTGATATATTTTTCTTTTAATTCTTTAAGAAAAAATAACATGCTACCATACAAATTAATTTTAGACTAATCATACACTAAAGTCAAATAATTGTGTATAATTAGTCTAATTTATTATAATATTCTCTATTTTCTATGCATTCCTAATTCAAATATTCATTACAATTATTAGATATTAATATTAGCATTAATACATAATGCATATATATATATTGCAAATGCTTATAAAGGCTCCTCCATCAACAAATCAAAATCTGATTTATATAATTTATCTTGCTTTACCCTATATCTTTCAAATTCTGTAAGTGCTTTGTCACTTGCAATCTCATGTGATATTTTTCCTGCTTCTTTTAAAACATCTAAATCATCAGCAAGTAAAAACTTATCAATTCTATTTGACCAATCTTCCATAGTCATAGGGATATTCCTTTTAGCCCTGTTTTCAGCAAGATCTAAAAAGGCAGAAACAATTAATTCTAAACTTTCTAATTCTTCTTTTGATAAATAGTTTTTAGCAATCACAACATCACTTTCAAGTATTTTACCTCGCGGAGCATTTCTCCAGATTGTTTGTCCGAAATGACACGGATTTATCATCGTTAATATCATATACATAATCAGTTCCTATTTTTAGGATAAACCTAACAACATTAGAATTTATACTTTTATCTTCGCATTTTTCTCCAACAATGATCTTCTCAACTAAATTATTAAAGATATTTTCATCAAATTCGTTAATTGTATTTGGTGAATTAAGAACGCTTTCTATTGTTGAAATTTGTTTTTGAATATTATTGTTTAATGTTTTTAAACTTTCATATTCTTTAATTTCATTTTTTAACATTCCAATCTTTTTATTTATTTCTTTTTCCTTTGATAAATAAGCATCTTTATTCTCAAAATCATCTAGTTTCATATCAATTAAATTAGAAAGTCTTTTTTCTAATTTTTCTTTCTCTAGTTTTAATTGATTTAACTTCTTGGTGCTATCTTCTTCTTTTAGTGTATCCTTAATTGCCTTTAATAATTTATCCTTAGTTTTATGATTTTTTTTAACAATAAAATTGTAAATTTCAATAAACATTGTCTTTAAATTATATTCGCTTATGAAAATAGATTTATCACATTTTTTTACATTTACACTTCTATTATAACAATTCCAATAAGTTTTTCTAGTTCCATCTTTTCTTTTTTCATTCATTCTTCTCACATAATTACGTCCACAAATACCACATTCAATTTTACTACTAAATGGATATTTTAAACTATATTTACTACAGTGAGAATTGCCATCAGGGATCATACATTTACTTCTTGCACTATAGATTTCTTGTGCTTTATCCCAAGTAGACCTATCAATTATTCCTGGATGATGATTTTTGACATAATATTTTTCTTTTTCGCCAAAGTTTTTTACATGTTTATGAGTAAGTGGATTATCTACATAAGTTTTTTGATTTAATAAATCTCCTACATATTTCTCATTTCTAAGTACACACCTAACTGATGTTGGTCTCCAAATTCCACCTCTATGAGCTTTTATACCTTTTTCATTTAACATATTTGATATTGTAAATGAACCAACACCAGATACATATAAATCAAAAATCATTTTAACTACTTTAGCTTCTTCTTCATTAATTTCTAATTCTTTAGTTATTTTATTCCACTTAAATCCATAGCACTCAGCATAACCAATATATTCACCACGTTTCATTTTTGCTCTTAAACCCAATTTAACATTTTGTGACATTGATTCACTTTCTGCTTGAGCAAATGCACTAAAGAGTGTTAAAAACATCTCACTTTCAAGTTCTAAAGTATGTATATTTTCCTTTTCAAAATAAACATCAACACGTTTTTCTCTAAGTAATCTTATATATTTTAAGGTATCAAGTGTATTTCGAGCAAACCTAGATATAGACTTAGCGATAATAATATCAATTTTGCCATTAATTGCATCATCAATCATTTTAGTAAACTCTACTCTATTTTTTACTTGTGTACCACTGATTCCTTCATCAGCATAAACACCTACAAAATCCCAGCTAGAGTTAGATTTTATCATTTTAGAATAATGCTTAATTTGTGAATTATAACTTGTTTGTTGTTCTTCTGAGTCAGTACTTACTCTCGCATAAGCACAAACTCTCTTCTTTAAATTATTAACGATTTCATCTTCAGTTTTGAGATTAGCTTTAATAATCTCAACTTGTACCATTATACCTCTCTTTCCAGCAAAAAAGAGTAAATTAATTTAAAAAGATAAAATATATGAATATTGGATAAA
>CAMJTE010000090.1 GCA_946408655.1 uncultured Caryophanales bacterium
AACTCATCTCTACCACGAATATAGATTATTCCATATCTATATTCTTTCATTTTCATATCAGGATCTATCTTGCAATAATCTTCCATTGGGAATATTCTTATAATTGCTCTATTATCTCTTACATAATCAAAGTAAAATACTTTATCTTCTACATAATAGATTGCTTCTTCAAAACCAACATCATAGTATTGTCTTAATCTCATAATATGCTTACCAATTTCATCTTCTGGTAAATAATTACTAAATCTTAAATAACCAACTAAATTACCAAATAATGTTGGTGTTTTAACATCTAAATAACCAGCTTGTACTAAATCATTACAAGGTCTACAAATTGACTCTCTAAAATCTACATTATCAACATAGATATATTTGTGCATTATTCCAAGTTTTATCTCATCAACATAAGTCATTATTAAGTTTGCTTTTTCTTCTCTTGTATAGTATTTCCAAGTTTTAGTTCTTTTTTCATATTCATCTTTTAGTTTAACTCTATTGATATAATCAATATCTCTTTTAAGTAAGATATCTTGTGGAGTATAATTTAATTCTTCACTATTTTCAGTTTCATTTAATTCTTCTTCTAATTTTAAAATGGTATCATCAACAATTTTCTTTTCAGCATTGTATTCTTCTAAATCAAATGCACCAGAAATATATGCTTTTCTAATTCTCTCTAATCTATCATTTTGTTTTTTAATTTCTTTCTTTAATTCTTCTTTTGGCTCATCAAATTTTTGCTTAATCATAGGTAAGAAAAATTGATTAACGACACTATCATATTCAACTAATTCGTCTATAAAAGTATCAAAATATTCTTCAATAGTTTTTTCTTTAATAGTTATCTTACAATCATTACAATAATAGTAATAATAAGTATGTCCATTTTTCTTGGTAGTTGCTTTACCACCCAGAATTCTATTACATTTAGGACAACATAATTTTTGTAAGAATAAATAAGTTACAGTTCTTTGATAACTTCTTGAATTTCGTTTCTTTTGAACTTGGCATTCTTCCCATTTTTCTTTATCAATAATAGGTTCAACTACATTAGAGTAGTAAGTAGGATTTTTCGTTCTTTTACCATGAACAAAATCGCCTTTATATATTTCATTTTCTAGTATTGCAACAATAGATGAATCTCGCCAATTAGTTTTACCTAATACTTGTTCTTCGTTTAAAATATTACTTATCTTTTGATAAGAATTGCCATTGTAATATAAGTCAAATATTCTTTCTACAACATCTTTCGTTGCATAATCAATAACTAATTTTTTATCTTCGTGTTTATAACCTAAAGGTGCCTGATTTGGTATATGACCCATTTTGATAGCCCCTGCTAGACCTATTTTAGTTCTCTCGCTTGTTCTTTCAATTTCATTTTGAGATACGCTCATTAAAAGTCTAGATACCATTTTACCATTAGCATTAGTAGTATTTATTTCATCATTAGCACAATCAAGAAATGCATTATTTTCATCAAGAAAAGTCATAAGTTTTTCCCAATCATAAATACTTCTAGTTATTCTATCTAATTTTAAAGCTACTATTGTGTTTATTTTCTTATTTTTAATATCTTCCTTTAATCTTTCAAATTCGGGTCTGAAATTCCCTGTTTTAGCACTTATACCAGCATCTGTATAATAATCTACAATTGTATAACCTTTAAACTTACAAAATATCTCTAATCGTTCTTTTTGTTCTGGCAAACTAAATCCCTCACGAGCCTGATCTTCAGTTGATACTCTCATATAAAGACCACATAGTTTCTTTTCTTCCATTAAATCACTCTTCCTTTTCCAAAGAAAAAAGGTGTCAAAAGTATTAAAGTGCTTAATACTACTGACACCTCTTAAAGTCTAAATAATTATAAAATATTTTCTTTATCATCTATTTAACCCCCTTAAATAGACATAAATTCTTTTGATAAATATTCTATCACTTTTTAAAGAAATGTCAATTCTTGTCAAATTAAATACCCTTTAAATAATCTTCTAATTCTGATAGTTTAATCTTTTGAGATAAATTCTTGATATAAATATCATTAGAATAATTAAAAGCAAGAAATGTTATACCTTTAATGATTATCTTATGAGGTTCTACATAAGAAAGATTAGTTTTATCTACTTTATGAATAAAGCCATTGATAAAAGTAGGAGTAGTATGTGAAAACTCACAAATAAACTCTAATCTTTGTTTTAAAGATTCTTCAATTATAATTTCTTGCTTAATAATATTTATCATAGACACCATCCTTTCCTAGTAGGAGGATTTTTCATATAACGAAAAAATCAACCCAATTTGAGTTGATATTTATATATAAAGTTCGAATAGTTCGAACAGATTCGTCACTGGTGCCCTTTGTAAGAATCGAACTTACGACTAAGCCTTACCATGGCTTTGTTATACCACTTAACTAAAAGGGCTTAAAATAAAAACCTTTAAAAATAAAGGCTTTATAATCAAATGGTGTCCCAGAAGGGATTCGAACCCCTGACACTCGCCTTAGAAGGGCGATGCTCTATCCAGCTGAGCTACTGAGACATCTGACAGAATAAATTATATAACAAAAAAGAAATTTATTCAAGTAGTTTTATAAATTTCTTTGTTATTTACGGTAAAAACTATTGATTTTATATCATAATTATCTTTAATTGATAAACAAATTGAGTTTATTACTTCCTCTGAAATCTCATTAGTATCAGAATCACTATATATATAGTTATTAAAATCTATAATCATATTATTAGTATCATTATTCATATTTACACTCATTACTTTAGTATTTGTATTTAAATAGCTCATTAAACTAGTGTTATATGTTTTATTAAGACTTAATTCTTCAATAATTATTTCTGCTTTTTCCCTAGTATCATTATTTACTTTAGTAACAGGTACATAGTATTCTATATTATTATACTTATTTATGTAATAAACAGTAGTCTTAGTAATATCTTTTTCACTATCAATATCATACTCTTTGTTAATACCAAAACTTCTATCTAAAGTTGCAGGTAATATAATATTACTTTTAGGGAGTCTTGTTAGTATTTCTCCATTTACATATATAATTACAAACTTAATCTCATCAATACTAGTTAGGGTATATACGATAGCCTCTATTACTTTCTGTTCATTTTCTTCAGTAGTATCAAGTAATTCTTCACTAAAATCTATTTTAAATACACCATCTTTAAAATATGTATTAAGTATTTTAGTATCAGCTGGTATCACACTTTGAAAACCATTAGGAATTTTATCTTCATATTCTTCACCTTGTATTAAAGCAGTAATAAGCTTTCTTGCTTTACTAGTTACATTTTTATCATCAATACTAATATTTGCCATTGCAAGATAGTTTTTAGAGTCTCTAAGAAATATAGTGCTTAGTTTCTCATCTTTAGTATATTCTAATTCTTCAGTAATCTTAAGCTTATCATTAGTAGGAAATAAGTAAAATAAGAATATAGCAATCATTGCGATAATACATATTGTTATTTTTTTTAAAGACATTCTTTTAATCACGGTATCACCTATAAAATTATATGAAAAAAGTACAAATTAATGCACTTTATAATGATATTTCATTTAATCTTAGTAATTCTACAACTGCGCTAGCTCTTCCTTTGACACCCAATTTCTGCATAACATTTGATATATGATTTCTTACTGTCTTTTCACTTATACCAAGAAGACGTGCAATTTCTTTAGTTGTTTTATTAATAATTAATTGTTCAAACACTTCTTTTTCCCTTTTTGTTAAAATGCTTTTATTCATAATAACCTCACTTCCCAGATAGGTGGTTTCTGATATTATTTTATGTAAGAATAAAAGCTTCGTTAACACTAACGCCCAAAAAAAGTAGAAATCTACTTTTGAAATTTAACAGTTATATATTTATTATCTTTATAATTACTTTGGATTGCTCGCATTATTTTATTAGCCAGTGTCATATCATGTTCACTACTATTAATTACTACTTTAATCTTATTCCCTTCGATTTTAACATAAGAATCAAGTTCAAAATCCTTCTTTATCTTTTCTTCTAGAGAACTTTCTTCTGCTTTGTTATTATTAATCTCTTTCATCTTATCATATGCCTTATTTTTCTCATCTACAGTTGATTTCTCATTGTTTAAAACTACTTGTAATGACTCTAATTCTTTAGATACTTCTTCATCTTCTAATGCCCGCATTGTTTCTAATGTATTAGACTCTTTTACTTCTGTTTTATTATTATTATCTTCTTTAGTCTTTACAGTTTCTTTAGTTTTAGTTGACTTACTAATTTTACTTTTATTATTTTTACTTGTATCTTTAGATGTAATAGAACTAGATTTATCCGTCATAAGTAATTCACTAGGCATAGTTATATAATAGACACTTAATACT
>CAMJTE010000091.1 GCA_946408655.1 uncultured Caryophanales bacterium
ATTACTATTTGTCTTACACTTTATATTATACCTTACAAAAACGGATTTTCATCCGCTCTGTATATCTTAATCTTACGATTACTTATTATCACCAATCATTTTCCTTTTAAATACTATAATAGATAGTATCAATATGATTATTGTATAGGCAACAAATAAAATTATATTTCTTGTTGATAAAATATCATAATTGTTATTTAATACACCCTTAATTATATTCAAAGCACTTTCAAAAGGTAATAATTCACATAATTTTGCAAATCCATTTCCAATTAAATCTTTTGAAAAATACATTCCACTAGTAAAACAAACTAGCTGTACAATAATACTTCCAACTCCACCTGATGCTTTTTCACTTACCAGGCTACCAATTAATATCCCAAATGCTATAAATAATATTGAAACAAATATTGATGCTATAATAGTTAATATTATATTTATACTAATATTTAACCCTAATAAACAAGCAACTATAAAAAATAATGAATCTTGTATAATGATGATTGGTATTAAAGATAATATATATCCTAAAATATAATCACTTGATTTCATTGGTGAAGTTCCAAGTCTTATCAATAATGATGATCCTCTGTCTTTTGCTACTAATGTTGATGTAAATAAAGTAATAAAAGAAAATCCAAATATAATGATTCCAGGAGTAAAATTTTCAAGCTTATATGTATCTCCAGGTATTTTTATTTGCTGAAATATAAATAATAAAAATATTGGTAATGCTATTTCAAATACTAAACTTAAAGGATCTCTAATTAATTCTTTAAAATTTCTTCTAGCAAAATTAATCATTCTCATTATAACTCACCTCCAGTTGCAATTGATACAAAGGCATCTTCAAAATTTTTAGCTTTAGTTTTATTGATTAATTCTTTAGAGGTTCCAACTTCAACAATATTACCATTTGCCATTATACCGATTCTATCTGATAAACTTTCTGCTTCTTCCATATAATGAGTTGTTAAAATTATTGTTATTTTACCTTTTAATTCATAAATAACTTTCCATAATTCTTTTCTTGCAATAACATCTAAACCAAGTGTAGGTTCATCTAAAAATAATATTTTAGGATCATTAATTAAGCTTATTGCAATAGATACTTTTCTTTGCCATCCACCAGATAAAGTTTTTGATCTTTTGTTTAATACTTCATCTAATTTAAACATTTTAATTAATTCATTAATCTTTTTATCTTTATCTTTTATCTGATAAACTCCAGCCATAAATTCTAAGTTTTCTTTTACGGTTAAATTTGGAGCAATAGCAGTTTCTTGTGGTGAAACATTTAATATTTCTTTTATTTTAAATATATCTTTTTTCATATCCATATCAAGGATTTTAATACTTCCAGAAGTTGGTAATATTAATCCTGATAACATTTTAATTGTTGTAGTTTTTCCAGCACCATTAGTTCCTAAAAGTGCAAATAATTCACCTTGTTTAATATTTAAATCTATTCCATTTACTGCAATTTTATCTTTAAACTTTTTAGTTAATTTCTTTGTTTCAATTGAATACATATTATTTACCATCTGGCATAATTTTATCCATAGTATCTTCTAATACTTCAGATTTAACAATAGCCATTCCTTTCTTTTTATCACATAAAACTACAACAGTATCTCCAGGTTTAATATCAAACATATCTCTTGCTTCTTTAGGAATTACTATTTGTCCTTTTTCTCCAACTTTAGCAATACCCACAAATTTATCTTTCATATATGCCTCCTTTAAAGTATAACAAGTTATACTTTTCATACTTAATTATATACCTATTTTATACAAAAGTAAAGCATCGCAAGATTACTAAAAAAAGATGAGATTTCTCTCATCAGTTGGAACGGGAATATCTTAATCTTACGAACTAATTAATGAATCCATTCATCTTTTAATAAGCCAGTAATATATTCATCAACAATTAAACCTGTCGATAAGCATTTATATCTTTGTCTCTTTTTTCCTTCAATTTTATAACCAAATTTTTCCTGCATTTTTTTTGAACTTTCGTTTCCTTCAAAAAAACCATTTTCCAATCTTCTCAAACCTAATACTTCAAATGCATACTTTATTCTAGCACCCCAAGCTTCGGTACCATATCCATACCCATGATACTTTTCATTAATCCATATTCCACCATGAGCAGTTCCTTGTACTAAATCTATTTTTCTTATCTGTGTGGCTCCTATAACTTTATTTTCCTTTTTTAAAACTATTGCAAAATTATATAATTTATCATTTAAAGATTTATTTATATATTCTATTGCATCTTTTTTAGTATATGGGAAAGGGGTATGACTCATCCATTTAGTTATATTTATATTATTCAATCCTTCAACTAAATCATCCGCATCTTCAATTTTAAATTGTCTAAGTATTAATCTTTCTGTTTCAATTTTTATAAATTCATCCATCATAATCACATCCTTGTATAATATTATACCATACAAAAAGAAACTTTCGTTCCTAATATCTTAATCTTGCGATCATTTATTTTTATATATTTTATCTTTTATAAAAATGTATACTTCTATTACTAACATAAACAATGTGGCAATCAAGAAACCTATCATAAATATTTTATGAGCAAATAGAAAATATAAAATATAAAAGATAATAGTTATTAAATATATAATCACGAGAAGGTGCCATTTTTTAGAAGAGCTTTCTGCAATTATCTTGTTTTTGACATTTTTATCTTTTTTTATCAACTCATCTAAACTGATTTCAAAAACATCACTAATAGTAATCAAATTTTGAATATCAGGATATCCTCTGTTAGTTTCCCATTTTGCAACTGCATTGCGTGAAACAAATATTTTTTCAGCAAACTCTTCTTGAGTTAGATTTTCTTTTTTTCTGACTTCTTTTATCTTACTTGAAAATTCCATAATTTCACCTCACTGATAAAATAGTATGATATTTAGTTCTATTATTAAATATACTTTTATAAACATTTGTGTTACTTATCGTAACAATCACTAAATTTTAATATTCTGATTTGATTGATAAATTATAATTTTTATTATTGCTTTTTATTATCTTCTTTTGCGAAAATCAAACTAAATGCCGGAACAAAACTTATGCCAAAACCTATTCCTATTCCAATTCCAGACATACTATTTAGTATATTAACAAAAACTATACTCCATAAAATTGCCATTACGATTCCAATTATTAATCCAATTATAATTCCTTTATTTTTCATTAATTCATTCTCCTATACAAATAGCTATTTGTCTATCAGTTCAATTATATCACATTTTATGGTTTATTTTTCATTAACTTACTAATCAGAATACTACTAAAAAGAACCGATTACTCGATTCCTAATATCTTAATAGTGCGATTATTTTATTTATTAATGTTTTCGCATTAGCAACCTATTGCGAAGAGAACGGAATATCAAAAGTTTCCGACATTAATTAAAACATCAACTCAACTTTAACTATTCCCATTCAAAATTTTCTTTTCCAGCTCCCAATTCAAAATGATATTTTATTAATCCCACATTGCTTCCTGTAAATATACCATTACTACACTCTATTTTAACTTTGTTGCCATTCCCTATTAACATGAAATCTTGTTTATTTAAAGCTGTTGGGGCGAGCAATGCACTTTCAGTTCCATTAACAAACCATTCAGGAATTGTAGAACCATTATATTTAGAAACTTCTTCTACACTTTTTGACTTATGTGGAACTCCTTGCGTTTGACCAAATCCAATAGCAATTATTCCAGTCACATTTTTATTATCCACGTACTTTCTTACAGATCTATTAAAAGTTCCACCAACCCACCATGTATTTAATCCCAGCGTTTGTGCATATAACATTATATCAGCACCAGAATATCCTAATCTTTCATCTAAATTTTCACTTACATCTCCCGCAAGAATTATAAAGTTATTTACACCTTTAGCCATTATTAACTTCATAATACTACTTACACCTTTGTTATTGTTAATCATAAGTTTCATATTAAGATTATATTTTTTATTATTTATTTCTATTCTTTCATTTATCTTCCTAATTAATTCGTCTGACAAAGGTTTATCTGTATATTTACGAACCATATGTCTCTTTTTCATTGCTTCTTTTAAATCCATGGTTATCACTCCTCTTAACATTCTACATAAATTATATCACATATTTCAAAAATTTTTCACGTAAAAAGAGTTCGGAAAATTACTATTTTCCGAACAAAAAAAGACTAGAATTTTGTTTTATTATTTACTTATTTTTTCTTTGATTGCGGTCTGAATTGCAGTATAACTCGCATCACATATATGAATTAATTCTTATTTGTGAAAA
>CAMJTE010000092.1 GCA_946408655.1 uncultured Caryophanales bacterium
GTACTTCATATATTAAATAATTATATTCAAATAATCCTTTATCATTTCTAGATTTCTCTATCACTAAATAATGATATTCTTGCAATTCTTTTAATATTGTTCTAATACCATCTTTACTCTCTTTACTAATCGCACATAATCCTGCAAGTGAATAATCCCAATCCTCTGGTAATGATAACATAAATGATAATAACCCCTTTGCTTTATATGATAAGTTTTTATCTCTTAAATGATAATTAGACATAACAATATAGTTTTTATTTTTCTCTATTTTAAATATTGCCATTTTTAACACTTCCTTGTAAAAAATAGAACATATAAAATGTTCTAAATAATTGTACTTTCCTTTGTATTATAATGCTTTTCCTTATAATTTTGTTTTACGCTTTATGTGCCCTAGGGGTATGGAGGCTATCCTACTGGTGGATGTTGCAACCAAGGTGGATACGGTTACGGCTCAGGTTATGGAGCAGCTATAATACTAGTAGTATTTATTCTTTTAGTAATTGTTATTGGTGCTCGTGCTTGGGGGGGAAATAACTTTAATAACTAAGTAAAAACACTACCTTAATTGGTGGTGTTTTATTTTCTATTAAACATTTTATTAAACTAATATTTAATTTATTATGCAACAACGAATTTTAAATCAATTTCTTTCATAAAACTCTTTAATAGATCTAATATATATTTAATATCTATTCCATTTGCATATGAATATTTATTACTATACTTTTGCCATAATTTATTTATTTTTTCTCTTTCGATAATTCCATTTAATATTTGTTCATAATCATTTAAATATTCAAATGAACCCCTTTTATTAAACGTATTTTCCATAGCTTTTTTCAAAATTGTTATATTAATTTCATTTTTAAATTTTGTTAAAAAAAAATATACATCATAAAAATCTTTCATTCTACTATTAAATCTACCACGCCTTAATATTGTTTCTATCTTTTCTGATAGTATGGTTTCAATATTATAACTGTTTATTAGAATTGTTTTATCTTCGAATATTAAAGGGTAATTAAATTTTAGCTCTCTTGGAGTAACTCTATCCCCTGTTGATATATCTATTTCTAAATTAATTTTTAAATTATCTTTCCTACCAACTATATGATATTTATTACCACCATATTCGTCTTCATCTCTTATGTTTGTTATATCTACTAGGTCAAATTCAACTCCATCACCTAGTTTAATACTTAATATTTTATTTAATACTTTTACCATTTTTTCTTTTGATACATTAATACCAGTTATTGTTGTATCCATATCTTTTGTAGTCCTATTATCAATTCCAAACATTGCTGATAATAATAAACCACCTTTTAATATAAAATTATCTTGATATTTTGAAACTGATATTCTTTCAAGTATTCTTTCAAACATATATCTTTGTAATATTTCATAATGATTTAAATTATGACTTTTTTCAATAATTTATGCTTTTTCTTTTATATCTATACTACTTACCATTTCATCATTACTTCCACTATTGTATTGACTTTATCATAAATGTTAAATATTTTAGCATATTCAAGTAATAAATCAATATTTTTGGTTTTGCTATTCCAATAATAATCTAATACTCTATTCTGAAGTTCTAAATCAAATTCATCTTCGCTTTTTAACATATCGCATATACATCTTTCTGCATTATAAACTTTAACAGGATTTCCAAGTGGACTTAATGCATCAATGATACCAATATTATAATAGTTTTCAGATACTCTATGTACTTTATAATTACCTCTTACTTTTTTATCTCTTGGAACAGTAATATCTATTTCCATAGGAGTTCTATTAGTTAAATTCAAAATATGTAATGCAGTATTATAAGAAAATATTGCAAGCGGATATTTTTTTTGTGTTATATAGTATTCATCTTTAAAAATTTTAGCATCCATATACAATCCATGACTAACTCGTTCTATTATTCCTTCATCAATAAATTTTTGAATTAATGGTTTACTTATACCAAGTTTTAAAAAATCTGATGTAGTAATATATCCATTATTATTGTTTAAAAAAATTTTTATTTTTTGCTCGTTCATCATATTTATCACCTATTTACTTTCGTACCTACGTTGTATCATTTTGTGGAACAAAAGTAAATACTCTTACTTTCTATTTTTCAAAAATTTGATTATCGGAATATTTACTTCTCACATTAACCCAATACTAAGACTGAATATTACATAATATTTCCTTTGTATTATAAGGCTTTATAACGTTTTTTTATTAATTAAAATTCTACGCGTACGGGGAACTAGGGTTACAGAGGCTATCCAAGCAGTGGCTGCTGTAATCAAGGTGGATATGGTTATGGAACTGGCTATGGTGCAGCTATAATCTTAGTATTATTTATATTACTAGTAATTGTTATTGGCGCTCGCACTTGGGGCGGAAACTTTAATAACTAACTAAAAACACTGCCTTAATTGGTGGTGTTTTAATTTATTAACCATTTTTTATTTAATACTCTAAACTGTTTTGATCTAACAAAAAATCAAATATACTCATTGTTATAATTCCATTCTCATTTCTAGTCCTTTTTATATAATCTTTAACAATTATAATTTTTTTAAATGAATCATTAACCTTTAATAAGGGTCTTTCTTCCTGATTTATTTTATCTTCATTAGTCATAGTAAATGCTGATTGAATATATATTTTATTATTTCCTTTATTTGCAATAAAATCTATTTCTAATTGCTTATAAATTAATTCCTTCTCTTTCCTTTCCCTAAGTTCTACTACACCAACATCAACATTGTAACCTCTTCTTCTTAATTCTAGATATATAACATTTTCCATAATATGTGTTTCCTCATATTGTCTAAAATTAATAAAAGAATTGCGAAGTCCTAAATCGCTAAAATAGAATTTATAAGGTGTACTCATATATTTTTTACCTTTTACATCATATCTTTCCGCTTTTTCAATTAAAAAAGATTCTTCTAAATATTTAAGATATGAACTTATAGTTTTAGGATCTATATTTAATCCTGCAGTTGATTTAAAAGTATCAGAAATTTTTTTTGGATTTGATAATGAACCAATGCTTGATGAAATTATTTCAACTAAAATTATTAGTTCAGTATCATTTTTTATATCATTTCTTTCAATAACATCATTTATATATACATTCTTTTGTTGTTCTTTTAAATATGACATTTTTCTTTCATCATTTTTCATTGAAACAACTAATGGAAGGCCTCCGTAAGTAATATATTCAACCCATCCATCAAGTTTATCCCCATTGTAAACAGACATAAATTCAGAATAAGATAAAGGATATACTTTTATATCTTCACCGCGTCCTCTAAATTCAGTCACAATATCAGAAGATAAAAATTTTGAATTACTACCTGTTACATAAATATCAATATTCGAAATTCTTAATAGGCCATTTAATACCCCTTCAAAATTTTCTACTAATTGTATCTCGTCAAGAATTACATAATAAATATCTTTATCTACTATTTTTTCTTTAACATATTTACTTAAATTTTTAGTAATTAATAATTCATCATTATCAGAATCATCTAATGCGACTTTTATAATATGATTTTCTTTAACTCCATTTTCTAAAAGATAATTATAAAATAATGTATTAAGCAAATAAGATTTTCCACATCTTCTTATTCCTGTCACTACTTTAATAAGTCCATCGTTTTTAGCATCTATAAGTTTATTCAAATAATAATCTCTTTTTATTTCCATATTTATCTTTCCTTTCAAATATATTTTACCCTATTTTATGAAAATTATCAATGTTTTATTCCAAAAAAACTGAACATTACATTTTTTTAGGAATAGTTTGTTAAAGCATATGCTTTCTTCTTTAATAACAAGAAGGATTATAACTTGCTCTTGGTATTAATCTTCTAACTGTATTATTTAAACTATTAGTACCTGCATTAATAAATAATCACTTGAAGTAAATTTATTAGAGTTATTATTGTTTCGCAATTCTCTTTGACCAGCAGAAGTAATTTTAACACCATGCAAGAAAAATGAAAAATAAATTTCTTGAAATAAAATTTTTAATTTTACTTAATCAAAAAAATTATTAATAATTCCATTTAACCATATATTTAAAGACTTTACGTAAAATTTAATCTCATGCGTTTATCCTGTACATGTACCTTTAGGGTAAACTCAAAAATAAAAGTCACAATTTAATATCTAAAATTTGACAAAAA
>CAMJTE010000093.1 GCA_946408655.1 uncultured Caryophanales bacterium
TACAAAAGCACTATATGGTTAGAACTAAATTGCCTGCGATAATTTTTTACACCCTTTACAAACTTTAAATATTCTGTTATAATCTTTAGCGAGTATTAATTTACTCCTTGCCCTATTTGGGCCAGATGACCATAAGGAGGTGTATATAATGAGAAATTATGAGATTATGTTTATCGTTAAGCCAACACTTAGTGAAGATGATATTAAGAAAGTAGCATCTAGTTTTCAAAAAAATTTAGAAAATAATGGTTCTAAAGTAACTAATGTTGATGCTTGGGGACAAAGAACATTAGCTTATGAAATTAATAAAGGTAATGATACATATAAGAGTGGATATTACTATGTTATTAATTTAGAAGCTAAAGATGATAAGGCAGTTAAAGAATTTGATAGACTTGCTTTAATTAGTTCAGATATAATAAGACATTTAGTAATTAGAAAAGACAAATAAGAGAGGTAATATGAATAAAGTAGTTTTACTGGGCAGAATAACTGCTAAACCAGAATTAAGATATACTCCATCTAATATGGGATATACAAGATTTTCTGTTGCAATTAATAGAAGAATTGCACGCCAAGATGGTACTAGAGAAACTGATTTTATTAATTGTGTTGCTTGGGGTAAACAAGCTGAGATAATTGCTAGATATTTTGATAAAGGAAATCAAATCTGTATAGATGGAAGTATAAGAACAGGAAGTTACACAGCTCAAGATGGTACAAAGAGATATACAACAGATGTAAATGTTGATAATTTTGACTTTGTAGATAAAAAAGGAACTAATGATGGAGGTTTTATTCCTAGTGGAGATTTACAAACTCAAACAACTCCATACGATTTTCAAACTACAAGTAATGATTCAACTACAACTCCAACACCAGCACCTGCAAATAATGATCCATTTGCTGATTTTGGTGAAAGTGTATCAATTGATGAAAACTTCTTAGATTAAGAGGAGGAAAATATGTTTGAATATAAAAAAAAGAAAAAAGTATGTCCATTATGTGCAGGGCATGATTTAGATTATAAAGATGTTGAATATTTAAGAAGATTTATTAGTGCAGATAGAAATAAAATCTTACCTAGAAGAGTTACAGGTACATGTGCTAAACATCAAAGAGAAGTAGCAAATCAAGTTAAGTATGGACGTCATATGGCATTAATTGGATTTGTAAGATAATAAAAAAAGGTTTTCAATGCTAAGAGAACCTTTTTATTTTGTTAATAATTTAATTAATTTATCAGGATTTTTCTTGTTATATATGATATTATATATTAAATTTATAATTGGAATGTCAATTTTTTTATCATTAATTATATTATGAAAACTTCTAAGTGCAGTAAGACCTTCAATTGTAGTATTTTCAATATATTCTTTAATTGTAATAATATCTACTCTACTTCCGATCATTTTACCGAGAGTATAATTTCTACTTTTTTCGCTAATACAAGTTAAAATAATATCACCAAATCCAGCAAAGGATAAAATTGTTGAACCAGTCCCACCTATTTTGTTAATAAGTTCTTTAACATCGTGTAGAGACTGTGTAATTAGCATTGCTTGTGTAGAAATAGGATAACCTAAGCCATTTATAATACCACTAGCAATCGCTAAAATATTTTTAACCGCTCCACATATACAAGTGCCAATAACGTCATTTGTTATAAAAATTTTAACAAAATTATTATCTAATGATTTATATATTATTTTACTTGTTTCAGGATTATAGCTTGCGAGAGATAAACCAATTGGTGCACTATTAGTTATATCTATTGCAAATGTTGGTCCAGATATTACCCCTACTCTATTTGTGTTAAATAGTTGTTTAACTATATCGGGCAAAAACATTAAACTACTCTCCTCTATTCCTTTAGATGCAATACATATATGTTGATTATTTATATAAGGAATAGCCTTATTACACGTAACTGACACATATTCTGCAGGTACTGCAATATATACAATATCCTTGTTCACACACACTTCTTTAATATCATTTGTAAATTTAATATCATCAGGTATTATATAATTATTTAAATTACTCCTTACTCTATTATTCTTTAAATCATTAAGTTCATCTTCAAACTTAGTCCACATAGTAATATTGTTTCTATTTTTGTGAAGAATTGATGCAATTGCTATACCAAATACACCAGTTCCTAAAATTCCTATTTTCATTTTATCATCTCATTTCTAATATTAATATTACCATATTATTATTACAAATTCTATCGAAAAACTGTAAAAAATTGTATAAATTATAAAAATTGCAAAGAAAAATAAAAAAAGTGCTTGATTTTTTTTTACTAATTTAATATAATTTTGTATGTGTGACGTGCATTGATGTGTGAGGTTGCTGATACGCCAGGCTAAGTTGTAAATAACTTTAATGGTGGATTAGGTTTTTACACGGAGCAAGTCTATACTAGATATAGACGAAGGAGGGATTATATGTCTAAGACTACAGTTCGTATCAAATTGAAAGCATTTGAACACAAAAGTTTGGATAAAGCTTGTGCGAAGATTGTTGAAGTTGTAAAACGTAACGGTGGTAAAGTTAGTGGTCCTATTCCACTTCCTACTGAAGTTGAAAAGATTACTATCTTAAGAGCTGTTCACAAATACAAGGACTCACGTGAACAATTTGAAAAAAGAACACACAAAAGACTAATTGATATTATTAATCCTACTAAGGAGACTATTGAAGCATTAGCTCATTTAGAAATTCCTAGTGGTGTTGATATCAGAATAATTAAATAAGGAGGATATTTATGAAAGGAATCTTAGGTCGTAAAATTGGAATGACTCAAGTATTTACTGAATCTGGAAAATTGATTCCTGTAACTGTTGTTGAGGTTGAACCTAATGTTGTTACTCAAATTAAGACAATGGAAAATGATGGTTATGAGGCTATTCAACTTGGATTCGATACAAAGAGAGAAAAGTTAGCGACTAAAGCTTCTGCTGGTCACACAGCAAAAGCAAAGACTACACCTAAGCGCTTCTTTAGAGAAATAAAAGGTGTAGATATCAATGATTATACTTTGGGACAAGAAGTAACAGTTGAACTTTTTGAGCCAGGAGAAATTATTGATGTAACTGGAACTACTAAAGGAAAAGGGTTCCAAGGTGTTATTAAAAGACATGGTCAATCAAGAGGACCTATGGGACATGGCTCTCATTATCACAGAAGACCTGGATCAATGGGAACTATGAGACCAATGCGTGTTTTCAAAGGTAAAGCTTTACCAGGACATATGGGAACACTTACTGTAACGATTCAAAATTTAATGGTTGTAGATGTTGATAAGGAAAATAATGTAATATTAGTTAGTGGTAATATACCAGGACCTAAAAAGGGACTTGTAATTATCAAAACTGCTGTTAAGAATCCTAAAAAGGTTGAGACTGAAAATTTAGTTTCTTATATTAAGGAAGAACCTAAAGTAGAAGAAACAGTTGAAGCAATTGAGGCAACTGAAGAAGTTGTTACAGAAGAAACTACTAAGGAAGAAAATTAGTAGGGAGGAATACATAGATGAAAAAGATAGATGTATTAAATATTAACGGTGAAAAAGTTAAAGATATTACATTAAATAAAGATGTTTTCGGAATTACTCCAAATGATACAGTTTTATATGATGCAATTAAGTTAGCGCAAAATGCAACTCGTCAAGGGACAGCAAGTGTAAAAGGTAGAAGCGATGTTTCTGGTGGTGGAAGAAAACCATGGAGACAAAAAGGTACTGGACGTGCTCGACAAGGATCTATTCGTGCACCTCATTGGTATCATGGAGCTGTAGCATTTGGACAACAATTTAAAAATTATACAACTAAAATGAATCGTAAAGAAAGAAGATTAGCATTAAAGAGTGCTTTATCTTACAAAGTTTTAGATAAGGAATTAATCATAATAGATGATTTAAAACTAGAATCTAATAAGACTAAAGATATGAAGAATATCTTAAAAAATTTAAAAGCAGAAAGAAATGTATTAATAGTTGTTAATGAGTTAACAGATGATGTTATTTTGGCAACTCGTAACTTAGATTATGTATTATTACTAGAAGCTAGTGAAATTAATACATTAGATATAGTATCTGCTGACGTTTTAATAGTAGAAGAGTCTGCAATAAAAACTATAGAGGAGGCTTTAGCATAGTATGAATAATTATAGAGATATTATAAAA
>CAMJTE010000094.1 GCA_946408655.1 uncultured Caryophanales bacterium
TAACAGAATTTGAGAAGTATAGAGTAAAGCAAGATAAAATATATAAATCAGATTTTGATTTATTGTTAGAAGAAAGTGGGAGTGATTAAATGGATATTAGAATTAAAGAGGCTCTTGATAATGAGTTTAAAAGGCAAAATGATAATGTAGAGTTGATTGCATCAGAAAATTATGTTTCAGAAGATATATTGAGGTTGCAAGGAAGTATATTTACAAATAAGTATGCAGAAGGATATCCTAATCGTAGATACTATGGTGGATGTGTTAATGTTGATACAGTTGAGTCTTTAGCTATAGAGTATGCTTGTAATTTATTTGGCTCGAAGCATGCAAATGTACAGCCGCATAGTGGATCTAGTGCGAACATGGCTGTATACCGTGCTTTGTTAAATCCTGGAGATACTGTTCTTGGTATGAATCTTACTGATGGTGGCCACTTAACGCATGGTTCTCCTGTTAGTTTTAGTGGAATTGACTACAATATTGTTGATTATAAAGTTGATAGTAAAACTGGCTTAATTGATTATGATAATGTAGAGAAGATTGCGCTAAAATGCATGCCTAAAATGATTATTGCAGGGGCATCTGCATATTCGAAAGAATTAGATTTTAAACGTTTTCGTGAGATTGCTGATAAAGTTGGTGCATATTTAATGGTTGATATGGCACATATTGCCGGATTAGTTGCAACCAATCTACACATCTCTCCTATTCCTTATGCGGATGTAGTTACATCAACTACTCATAAGACGCTTCGTGGACCTCGTGGTGGATTAATTCTTACTAATAATGAAGACATTATTAAGAAAATTAATAAGACTATTTTCCCAGGTATTCAAGGCGGACCTTTGATGCATGTAATAGCTGCTAAAGCAGAGTGTTTTTATGAAGCTATGCAAGATAGTTTTAAAGATTATATGAAACAAGTTCTTGCGAACGTACAAGTAATGGTTAAAGTATTTAAGAATAGCGGTATTAAAGTTATATCAGATGGTAGTGATAATCATTTACTTCTTCTTGATGTAACTAGTATAGGACTTACTGGAAAGGAAGCAGAAGAAGTATTAGATAAGATTAATATTACTGTAAATAAAAATACTATTCCAGGAGAGAAAAATAGTATGAATGTCGCAAGTGGTATTCGTATTGGAGCAGCTGCAATGACAACAAGAGGGTTTAAAGAAGGTGAATTTGAAATTATATCTAAAATTATGGTACAATGTTTAAAGAGTAGGGAAGATAGTAGTTTATTAGAAAAATTAAAAGAAGAAGTTTTATCATTAACTCGTAAGTTCCCTATTTATAAGGAGGATATAAATGGATAATGTAATTGATGGAAAAAAGATTAGTGAAGAAATTAGATCTGAACTTCAACAAAGTATTAAGTATGAAATGTTAAAACCTTCTATTGCGGTTATTCAAGTAGGGGATAATAAGGCTAGTAATACTTATGTAAAAATGAAAGAAAAGGCATGTGATGATGTAGGAATTTATTTTCGTCACTTCAAATTTGAAGAGGGTGATTCTGAATTATCAATTATTAATAAGATTAAAGAGTTAAATAATGATGAATATGTAAATGGTGTAATAATTCAGTTACCACTACCAGATGGTTATAACGAAAAAAGATTAGTTAATACTATTATTAATAGTAAAGATGTAGATGGCCTTACTGATATTAATACAGGAAGACTTGTAAGTGGTAGAAAAACACTTGTGCCATGTACTGCTGCCGCAGTTATTGAACTTCTTAAAAGAAGTAATGTAGAAATAAGTGGAAAACATGTTGTCTTAGTTGGGCGTGGAAAATTAACTTGTAGACCTTTAATTCAGTTATTCTTAAATGAAGATGCAACTGTAACTGTGTGTCATTCTAAAACAAAAGATTTAGAAAATTTTACTAAGACTGCTGATATATTAGTAACTGCGGTTGGAATTAATAATATTATTAAAGAAGATATGGTTAAAGATGGAGCAGTAGTAATAGATGTAGGAATAAATTATGAAACTGGTAAAATTAGTGGTGATGTAGATTTTGACAATGTAGTAAAGAAAGCATCATTAATTACTAAAACTCCAGGAGGAGTTGGACCGATGACAGTAACAATGCTTCTTAAAAATACTGTATATTGCTACTTAAATAGAAAAAAATGAAATTTTCAAATTCGTTTAAAATAATATTCGGTTTTCTATTTATATTATTAATTGCAGTTATATCTAGTGTATATCATATTGATTTTACTAAGTTTATAAATAATGTAAATGATAGTTTAACTAATGATTCTAGTACTA
The DNA here is from genome assembly GCA_946408655.1 of uncultured Caryophanales bacterium. Lineage (GTDB taxonomy): Bacteria > Bacillota_I > Bacilli_A > RF39 > UBA660 > RUG12438. The sequence continues at coordinate 2,293 of CAMJTE010000094.1, forward strand.
CTAAGAAAATCAAAGTTAGTCTTGTTAATTGTATTGATGGAGATACTGCTAGATTTAATGAAGATGGAAATATTTATACTTATAGATTTTTAGGTATTAATACACCAGAAGTTAAAGATAATCCTGAAGAATATGGAGTAGAAGCAAGTAATTTTACTTGTAATAAATTAAAGAATGCAGATAATATTTATATCAGTTATGAAAAGACTAGTACACATATTGATAAATATGATAGACACTTAGTTTGGGTATATGTAGATAATGTTTTATTACAAAAACTATTATTAGAAAATGGTTTAGCTAAAGTACAATATGTATATACTAAATTAACTTATTTAAATAAATTATATAAAGCAGAAAATATCGCTAAAGATAAAAAAATAGGTATATTTAAAAATTATAAAGAAGAGATTTATCAAGATAACACATATACTGTAATATTTAAAAATGGTAATAATAAAAATGAAGTTAATGTAAAAGAAGGTAGTAGAGTAGATATAATAAATAATCCTTCATGTGATACATCTTTTTCTGGATGGACTATAAATGGTAATTTATTTGACTTATCAAAACCTATTACCAATGACATAATTCTTGAAGCTTGTTTTGAAAATTAATAAAGTAGAGTTAAATCTACTTTGTTTTATATTAATATTTACTCGATAAATTTCAAAAAAAAACAGAAAGTTTCGAGTGCGAACTGAAAGTTTGATAAATTAGAAACTCTGTAATATGATTAAATCAGGAAGAATAATCATGATAAAAAGAGAAATTTATTTGAAAAAATTAAGAGATTCTTATGATAGTGAACTAATTAAAATTATTACTGTGTAAGACGTTCTGGAAAGTCTGTTTTAATGATGCAAATAATTGATGAAATTAAGAATAATGGTATAGATGAAAGTCATATAATATATATTAATTTTGAAGATTATGATTATTCTGATTATACTGATCCTAAAAAAATTCATGCTTATGTTAAATCTAAAATTATAGACAAAGAAAAATACTATTTGTTTTTTGATGAGATACAAAATGTATCTGAGTTTGAGAAAGTAATTAATTCCTTTAGAGCAACCTTAAATGTAAGTATATTTATAACAGGCTCTAATAGTAAAATATTATCCAGTGAATTATCTACTCACTTATCAGGTAGATATATAAGTATAAAGATATTACCATTTACTTTTTCTGAATATTTAGAATTAAATGATGATAAAAAGAGTATTGATGATAAATTTTTAGATTATGTTGATTGGGGAGGAATGCCTCAGACATATAACACTGATTCAATACAAGAAAAAAAACGTATTTAAAAGATTTATATAATACAGTTGTATTAAAAGATATTATAGAGAAAAATAATATAAAAGATATTAATTTATTAAATAGAATAATACAGTTTATTATGGGGAATATAGGTGGTGTTATATCAGCTAATTCCATTACTAATTTTTTTTAAAAGTGATAAAATTAAAACAAGTGTTGATACAGTTTTAAACTATATCGAATGTATAAATAATTCTATGATAGTAAGTAAAGTTAATAGGTATAATATTAGGGGAAAATCGGTTATGTCGTTATATGAAAAATATTATATGGCTGATTTAGGATTTTTACATTTAAAAAGTTCTCCAATTGAAAAAAAGTTGGAGGAAGAATTGAAAATATAGTATATAATGAATTGATATCTAGGGGATATGATGTATATATTGGTAAAATTGATAATGGTGAAATAGATTATAGTAGAAATGGAATTATTCATAAATATATAATCAATTGGCTTACTTGATAAATAAATAATTAAATATATCTATGTTAATCTTTTTTTTTGATATAATAGGAAATTCATGCTTTTCTATCAAAAACCATTGACAAGACGAATGTAT
>CAMJTE010000095.1 GCA_946408655.1 uncultured Caryophanales bacterium
TAAATAGTAAAGTTAATGAATTAGAAGATAAGTCTAATAAAATTACTGATATAATTGATAATTTAAAACCTACAATGATTAATAAAAATAACTTTACTATTTCTAAAAATGATTTAGAAGAAATTAGAAAGTATATTAAACAAACTAATAGTACAACTTCCAATTTAAAAGACACAAATGAAATTAACGTTATACTTGATAAATACGATAAAGACTTATTAAATCATAGTATTGAGATTAAAAATCTAGAACAGAAAATTAAAACTAGGGATAATGAAATAGATAGATTAAAATCTAATTTGGATATAGAAAGAGATAGAGTTGATGAATTAGAAGATGAAGTATCAAGACTAGAACAGACTTTAAATTATTTTAAAGAATTATGGAATAAGTTTGTTGAATTTTTACAAAATAAATTCTTCTCATCGAATAAATATGATGATTTAATTGATGAATTATATCAGAATGATATTCTTAATAAGAATGATATGAGTATTATTGAAAATAAATATGCGGATATTAAAGAAAAAGATGATGGATTTGAAAGATAAAGTGTGATAAAATTATGTTGGAGTTAAAAATGCCAGACACTGTCTGGCAAATTCAAAATTAAGATTATTAGACGCGTGTGAAGTATTTAAATTTTATAAAAAATTAAGGAGGATTAACCAATGGTAAATGCAATAGATAAATTAAAAAATAATGATGATGTAATAACTGATATGTATAATCAAATATCGGATATTATTACTAATAATAAAACTAAAATGATATATCAAATTAATAATACTTTAGTAGAAACTAATTTTATGATTGGTAAAGTAATTGTTGAAAATGAATAAAATGGTAATATACGTGCCGAATATGGTAAAGATATATTAAATAAACTATCTAAAAAATTAACTAAAAGATTTGGGAGTGGATTTAGTAGATCTGGACTTCAAAATATGAGATTGTTTTATGATAAGTATAAAAAATGCCAAACACTGTCTAGCAATTTAAGTTGGAGTCATTATTGTTACCTAATATATATTGATGATATTGATGAAAGAAATTTTTATGAAAAAGAATGTATTAATTCAAAATGGTCTGTTAGAGAATTAAAAAGACAAATTGATTCATCATTGTTTCAAAGATTACTGCTTTCAGATGGTAAGGTTAATAAACAAAAAGTATTAGAATTATCTAAAAAAGGACAGACAATAAGTAATCCTACTGATATATTAAAAGAACCTTATGTATTTGAATTTTTAGGTATAAAAGAAAATAAACCATTACTAGAAAGTGACTTAGAAAAGAATTTAATAAATCATTTATCGGCTTTTTTAATGGAATTAGGTAAAGGTTTTATGTATGTTGGTAATCAAGTTAGAATTACACTAGATAATAATACTCATTATTATGTAGATTTAGTATTTTATAATAAAATGTTAAGGTCTTATGTTTTGATAGATTTAAAAATGGATGACATGAAACCAGAATATGCCGGACAAATGAATATGTATGTTAATTATTATAATAAGGAGATTAAAGATGAATTTGATAGTGAAACAATAGGTATTATCCTTTGTACAGGTAAAAAAGGTGTGACTATGGAATATGCTTTAGGTGGACTAGCTAATAATATTTTTGCATCTACTTATACTTGCTATATTCCTGATAAAGAAGAACTTATAAATGAAGTAGAAAAAGTATTAGAAAGTAATGAATAGTATTTAAAAATATGATATTATATAGATACATTAGATTGTTGCAAGCCTAGTGCTTGGTTGATTTCAAAAGGAAGAGTAGCAACTCTTCCTTTTGCTTGTTATAAAATACAATTAATAATTATTTGTCAGGTATTGATTTTAAAAGAATAGTCATGATATAATTTTATTGTAATCATATTGAGAATGTAGTTTAAAAGTTACGAAAGTTTAATTATGTTGAAAGGTGGTAATTTAAGTGAATAATGATATTAAAGATTTATTGTTAGCAAAGAAAGAAAAAATTAATGAATGGTTAGACTATTTAAGTTCTGAAGACGATGATGTAATATGGATTCAAAAAAATAGAGTTTTTTGTACAGTATTATATAACATTATATATAAGTTACAAAAAGTTGCTTCTGATGATTTTATAAAAAAACAAGAAGAATTAATTAATAATATTCATCATTACATTAATAATAGAGATAGATTAAAAGTCAAAGAAATAGTTAATAAAATAAAAGATTTAGATAATGGCAAAGAAATAAGTGACGATACTGATTTTAATAATTATGATCAAGTGATTAATGATATTGATAATAAATTGGAACAACTAAAGAAAGAGGAATTAGAAGGTAAAACTCCAGAAGAACAAGAAAAAATAAATGAACAATGGAATAAGGAAGATAAAATATTTAATGATATTGCTAGTTCAATTATAAATGATATTAATAAATCTAAAATTAACTATGAAAACAAAGAAAACTTGGATGATAGTATTAAAATATCAAAGCATGAATATGAATTATTAAAAAAATCCTATGAAGATAGTTATAAAATGCAAAGAACTGACTTTGCATTAATAATAAATAGTGGTGCTGTTTTGCCTGGTTCACATTCAAATTATAATAATGATAGAGTTAAAATAGAAATATACGATATTAATAATCATAATATAGAAATTGATGGTAAAAAATATATTATTAAAACTCAAGTATTATTTAATAAAATAAAATCATTTATAGATAATAATATAGATTTATTAATTGATTGGGCAAAAAAGGAAACTAACTATTTCTTAGATAATAATGCATATGATGGTGGTAAAAGTAGAAATATAAAAGTAAAATATGGTCAATTACTTATAAATGTTAATGGACAAGTTTCGGGTAAAATTGGTAAAAATGCAGAAGAATTTATAAACGAAATAAAAGATTTAATTATAAGTGAATCTATTTTAAAGGATAAAGATCAAGTAATTAATAATTTAGTTGAAAATGATCTAATCGAAAAAAATAATTCTTATAGTGATAGTGATAGAATTTTCAATTTGATAGTTAATGAAATTGAAAAAATGGATGACGGTGCATATTTTAATTTTATGGAGTTAGTAAATCATTTTATAGAGTTAGCAAATGGTACTGCTAATAGCAAGGATATCAATTTAAATAAAATATATGATGATATTTTAAAAAAATTGGAAGAAAGTAATATAAATATTAAACCAGTTATTACAAATGCTACTAGTCAATCACAAGAAAAACTATATATAAAGGTAGGAAAAAAAGAAATTCCTACTGAAGTTTCTAACTTGCTGAAAAATTTTGTTTCATTTGATGAAAATGGCTATGCTTTTGCTAACCAAGAATTGCCAAGTGAGTTAAAAAGTGATTACAACACTTTTATTAAGAATTATTATGCAAATGATAATAATAAGGTAGTTAATAATATTGTAAATAAAATTCGTGAAATACCATATAATACTGAAACGAGTGTTGCTCAACTTATTAATTACAAACCAGAAGTTGCATTTGTTAGTCCACTAACACAGGGAATTATAATAAATGCTGTTGAAAAAAAATGTAATGATTATAATATTAAATTAGAATTCTCTTCAGATTCTTTTGGTGGATTAGCTTACTTTGAAAAATTTAAGAAAATTAATTAAACGACAAATATGACAAATATACTAAACAATATGAAGAAAAGTTTAATAAGCAAGCATATATACATTAACCGGATAGCCAAATGGAGCAAAAATGTTTACAATGGACAATATAAAAAAACTTACACGAAAATAAAGATATATTAGAGACATTTTATTATTCAATTAGTGGTGGTAATGAATAAATAGTTTTTATACTATTATAAGGAGTTAAAAATATGAATAGGATACAAAGAGAACGAGAGTTAATTAATAGTGGATTAGTTGATTCTATTAAATTGCAATACAGAAATATAAATCATAATATACCAGATAAATATTTTATACTGATAGCCGATTATATTGATTCAATAGGCCAACTTGATTATGAAAATGGTTTATATTTAGATCCAGTTGAAGTTGCAAGAATGTTGCCACAAGTTTTATCATCTGTCAATGAACAAGATTTGGGTGGTGTTCATGGAGTAACCAACGGTGATAGAATGTTACAGTTTTGTGACTGAACTGTAATTAAGGGTGATATATTTCATTCTTTTTA
>CAMJTE010000096.1 GCA_946408655.1 uncultured Caryophanales bacterium
ACAACTTAATACATAATAATGAAATATATACTATATGTTCTAATAATTGGTATATTACTTTATTTGATAATGGAAAAGTTGATTCTTTTATTGCAATCGATGATAGAGTTATTATGGATGAATATGAAAAAGAACTTAAGAAAATAAAGAAAGTTAATTAATTGGTGTTATAAAGGATACCTTTTATTCATATAATTATATAACTACTAATAATTAGTAATTTATGGTATAATTCTATTAAGAAGGGATGTATATTATGGATAAGTATTTAGAATTAAGTAGTAAATATGATACTTTTATATATGATTCATATAAAGTATATTATGAAGATAATAAATTAAAAGTAGATTATCATTATATAATAGAGAATTTAGAGGAATTTAATACTACTCTTGAAATAGATAAGAGTGAGATTAGAAATAAGAATATAGATAGTAATATGCTTGAATATTTAGCTTTTCATATAGGGTTAGTTGAGTTACTTAGTTATTGGAAGTGTGTATGTAGTAAAAATATAATAATTAAGTGTGGTTACTTAGATAATGAACAGATTAATTGGTTTAAAAAGTTATATTATAATGGATTAGGTGAATTTTTCTATATTAATAATATAGATGTATCTATTGATACCTTTGTTAATATAAAATGCACTGGTAAAAAGTTAGAACTTAATAATAATTATAACGGAGTAGGTAATTTAATTACTATAGGTGGAGGTAAAGACTCTATTGTTGCTTGTGAACTTTTACGAAGTTTATATGATGAAAACACATGCTTTTCCTTAAATCCTAAGAGTGCGCATATAAATTCGATTGATGCATTAGGTTATGGCGATAAAAAGATCTTTGTAAGAAAGACATATGTTGATAAGAAATTAATTGAATTAAATAAACAAGGCTTTTTAAATGGCCATACACCATTTTCTAGTATGCTTGCTTTCATTAGTTATTTTACGGCTTACTTAACTGGTAGAAAGTATATAGTTTTATCTAATGAATCTAGTGCGAATGAGGCAACTGTACTTGGAACTAATATTAATCACCAATATTCTAAGACTTATGAGTTTGAATGTGATTTTAATAATTATACGAAGAAGTATTTTAATATAGATATTAAGTATTTTAGTTTACTTAGATGTTTATCAGAGTTCCAGATTGCACTACTTATGTCTGATTATAAAAAGTATCATCAAGTATTTAAAAGTTGTAATGTAGGTAGTAAAACAGAACCATGGGAGTGGTGCTCAAAGTGTGCGAAATGTTTATTTGTTTATATAATACTTAGTCCATTTTTATATAAAGATGAGTTAGTTAATATATTTGGTAGTGACTTATATGAAGATGAGTCTTTGCTCAATACTTTTATTGAACTTGTAGGCTATAGTGAAAAAAAACCATTTGAGTGTGTCGGTACTTATGAAGAAGCTAGATATGCAGTTAGTATTTTAATAAATAAACTGGGAGATAATTTACCTTATTTACTTAAATATTATAAAGATAATTATCCATTATATGAAAATAGAGATATTTTATATAAACTTAATATGAAAAATAATATTGAAGATAAGTTTATGAATATAGTTAGTGAGGAATTAGAATTATGCAAGAAGAAATATTTAGAAAATTAGATGGGAAAAAAATAGCTATATTAGGCTTTGGTTTAGAAGGTAAGAGTACTTATAAGTTTATTCGTAAGTTTAGTGATATTACTTTATATATATTAGATCAGAAAGATTATAGTAATGATGAACTTATTAAAAATGATTCTAATGTTGTAGTAATTTGTGATAATTACTTAGATAATTTGGATAGTTATGATGTTATTATTAAGGCTCCAGGAGTAATACTAAAAGATATTGATGCTACTAGCTTTAAAGATAAAATAACATCACAATTAGAATTATTAATGGAAGTTAATAGAGATAATATTATTGGAATAACTGGCACTAAAGGTAAAAGTACTACTACTACATTAATCTATGAAATGTTTAAAAATAGTGGATATGATGCTCATTTGCTTGGTAACATTGGTAAACCTATATTTGATGAAATAGATTCATTTAAAGAAGATTCTATTATTGTAATAGAGATGTCTGCTTTACAACTTGAGTTTGTTAAATACTCTCCACATGTTGCGCTTCTTTTAAATCTATTTCCTGAACACTTAGATCATGCTGGCACTGTGGAGCACTACTATCAAAATAAGCTTAATATATTTAAATATCAAGAAAAAAATGATACTGGTATTTATGCATATGATAATGATACTTTAAAGAGTTATATTGATAAGAATAATTATAAACAAGATATGATAAGTGTTAGTCTTGACGATAATACTTATATGCACATTAAAGATAATTTTATTTATTATAAAAATAAGAAGTTATATGATATTACTTCGAAAAGAAATTTAATAGGAGATTGTAATTTAGAAAATATTATGTTTGCTTTAGCAGTATCTGAAATATACTATTTACCACTTGATATTGTAATCGATACGATTAATAATTTTAAACCTTTGTCACATAGATTAGAATTAGTAGGAACTTATAATGGTATCACTTATTATGATGATGCAATTGCGACTATTCCAGAAGCATGTATTAATGCCATAAAATCATTAAAGATAGTAGATACATTAATACTTGGTGGTATGGATAGAAATATTGACTATAGTGTATTAATAGATTATTTAAAATCAAGTAGTGTATCAAATATAATATGTATGCCAGAAACTGGTTATAAGATTGCCGATGGATTAATTACTAACAATAAAAAAGTATATAAATGTGAAACTTTAGAAGAAGCAGTAAAAGTTGCGAAAACTGAAACAAAAAAGGGTTATATATGCTTACTTTCTCCTGCTGCTGCAAGTTATAATAAATATAAAAACTATATTGAAAAAGGCAATAGATATCAAGAATTAGTTAAAAATAACTAATTTTTTTAATATTTGATGAAAAAGTAGGAAAATCAAATTGACAATACTAATTAATTATGTTAGAATTTACAAGTGTGTAGGCCTCAACCTACAACCGCATACAAAAGGTTTAAAGTATTACCTTAGTAGCGAGTCTTAGATTATAAAGGAGGTAAATATGAAGGCAGTTATTATGACTGGTGGAAAACAATACTACGTTAGTGAGGGAGATGTTATCTACGTTGAAAAGCTTGATTTAGAAGAAGGCGCAAAAGTTGATTTTGAACAAGTATTAATGGTAGATAATAAAGTTGGTACACCTTATTTAGATGGTGCGAAGGTTACAGGTACTGTTCTTAAAAATGGTAAGCAAAAGAAAGTTGTTGTTTATAAATATAATGCTAAGAAGAAGTATCGTAAGAAACAAGGACATCGTCAACCATATACTAAAGTTGAAATTAAATCAATTAAGGTAAAATAATGATTAAGGTTATTATTAATGAGGCTGAAAATATAAATAGTATTGAGATTAGTGGACATTCTGGATATAGTGAGTCTGGATCTGATATTGTTTGTGCTTCAGTATCTAGTATTTGTATTACTACTGTTAATGGGATTTTAAATATAGATGATAAGGCTATTAAATATGAAGAATCTGATGGATATCTTTTTATAGATATTTTGAAGCATAGTGATACGACTGATAAATTAATTTTAAATATGATTAATTTATTAGAAGAATTAAATAGGCAATATAAAAACTATATAGAAATAAGGAGGTGCCATAAATGATGTTAATGAAGTTAAATATTCAATTATTTGCTCATAAAAAAGGACAAGGTTCTACTAAGAATGGTAGAGATTCTGAATCTAAAAGATTAGGATGTAAGGCTGCTGATGGACAGTATGTTACAGGTGGATCTATTATTTATCGTCAAAGAGGTACTAGAGTTTATCCTGGTGTTAATGTTGGTATCGGTAGTGATGATACTGTTTATGCTAAAATTTCTGGTTATGTTAAATTTGAGCGTAAGGGTAAAGATAAAAAACAAGTTAGTGTTTATGAGACTAAATAAAATTACATTATTAAATGTAGTTTTTTTAATCTCAATTTGATATTTATTAATAAAAGTGATAATATATTTGACTTAGAAAGCGACTGATATGTATGAAACAAGATAGATTAGGGTAAACTCAAAAATAAAAGTCACAAATTATTATGATTATGGAGTTATAA
>CAMJTE010000097.1 GCA_946408655.1 uncultured Caryophanales bacterium
GATGTTTAATGATTTATTAAATAAATACCTTAGTATTAAATGCAAAACTATTCTATATACTTATTTTATATATTCATTACTTGCTGACTTTGTTCATTAATTATTTCATAACCCATATTATTATAAATTTTTTTACGTTTTAAAAACATATTACGAGTTTTAGAAAAGTTATCATCAACATAATCATATATTAATATTTCTTTTTTAGTACTATTTTTTCTATGCAATCTTCCAGCATATTGAGTTAAACGTGTATTACCAGAAATTGGCATAGTTAAAAATAATACATCTAGCGATGAATCATCAAAACCTTCACCAATATATGCACCTGTTGCTATAATAATTTTGTTTTTCTTATTTTTATCAATTTGGTCCATTAATTCGTCATACTTCTTTAAAATCTTTTTACCAATTCCACCATAATATTTAAAAGTATTGCTAGTAAATTCTGATAATTTATTATAAATATAATCTAAATGCTCTAATCTTTCTGTTAAAACAAGTATGTTTTTACCTTTATCAAATTCTTTTTTTACATCAGAAATTATCTTTTCACTTCTTAGTATATCTTTTGCTATAAAATCATTAATCTCATTTAATTCATAATTATCTATTTTAGGATCGACAAAATTTAGATGACTTTGTTTCACTATTACCTTCATTGGAACATTCAACTCTTTATTAAATTTTAAAGTATCTACTCTATATCTAATATCACCACATTGCATTTTGATAATAGGAGTATGTCCATTTTCTCTTTCTGGTGTAGCAGAAATTCCATAAACATATTTAGCATTGCCTGTATTTATAGCTTGTTCAAATGTATATGCTGCAGTATGATGACACTCATCAATAATAATCATTCCATAATTTTTAGCAATATCTAATACACTACCATTATTCCAAATAGATTTAATACTAGCTACATCTATTACATTAGTAATATTCTTCTTTTTACTACTTATTTCACCAATCTCATCGATATTTAAAAATTCTTTTATTCTATTTTTCCACTGAGTTAATAACTGTAGTTTATTAACTAATATTAAAGTATTGACTTTACGTTCTTCTATTAGTTTACATCCTATAACAGTTTTTCCAAAACCTGTAGGCGCACATAGTATACCATTATCATATTTTATTAGTTTAGAAAGTGCAATATCTTGATTATCACGTAACTTTCCATTAAACTGAACAATAATCTTTTTACCTTTATTTCTTTTATCCTTTTTTCTTATTTTTATTCCATTTTCTTTACATAAAATTTCTAAATATTCAAATGTTCCTCTTGGTAATTTTAAATATTTATCATCTTCCTTACTACAATTAATAACCATAGGAATATTATAAACTGACATTCTAAGTCTCTGTTTTTTATAAAATTCTGGATTAGCAAATGTAGCTAATCTTCTAAAACTATTAATAACTGATGCGCTTAAATTAGCTTTATCAATATAAACCATATCATTAAGCACGACATCAATACTTTTAGGATAATCAATACTATTATTTTTTTTATCAGATATTTCTTGTTTTAAATCTTCTACTTCATGACCTATATCAATAGTTTTATTAGAAAGTTTTTTTATCAATTGAAAAATTTCCTCTTCAGTTAATTTATGTGTGTTTTTTAAATATGACATTGGGTGCCTTATTGTAATAAAATTTCTATCAATAAAAACCGAATTTCCATATTTACTTGGTTCAGTTTGATATGGTAAAGCAATTAAATTGCCATAACCACCTTTAGGAAGATAATCTTGATTTGGAAACATTCTATCAAATGATGAAATAGAAATATTACTAACTTCCATTGTTTTCGATAATAATAAACTACCTAATTTACGAGCTGTAAGAGCTTTTATATTCTTTTCAAAGAATATCCAAATATGAATCCCACTACCTGATCTACTTTTTTCTAAAACGATTGGAATATCATAATCATCACATACGCTAGAAAATGCCAAAGCCTCACTTTTTATATCCTTATCATTATTTTTATCATCAAAATCAAAAGCTAAAAAATAACAAGTATCATCTGCAAGTAAAGGATATATACCTATTGTTTTATTATTACATAGATGCTTATATATTATATCTTTTGTTAGAGGAATATTTTCTCTATATTTACAGTTTTTACACTTTTTACCCATGGTTTTATTACATACACCTTGTAGCCATTCATTTTTACACGCTGGTTGATAATACTTATTATCTTTATTAATTGATAAATAAGGATATACATCAGAGCGACCTTTGAAATAATCCATAAATATAGAAACTTTTTCATCAAGACTAAGATTTTTTAAATTTTCATTTTCCTTTTCTTCATCAAGATGCTTTTCTAATTCTTGTATTTCGTTCTCTAACTTTTTAATTAATGCCCTTTTACTATAAATTTGCCTTTTTATATCTTCAACATTCATGGATTATACCTCGATTAATTCTAATGACGATAAATAATCTATAATACTATTTATAACATCATCTACCGGCATTTCAAGCCAGTTATTTCTTGCCATATTAATCCTTCTTTTAAATCTGTTATTAGATAAAACATCCCCTATACTTTCTTTAACTTCATTTATTGTTTTTTCTTCAACAAGATTATCTTTAAAAACTATTTTATCTAGATATGATAAAAACCGAATTTTATCAAAGTTATGAGTGTTTATTAAATAATATATATCAAAAATATCCTTATATCTAGTAGAAACTATTCCAAATCTAAGTAATGATTTTATCTTTTCAACACATATTTGTTCCATAGAATTTGCAAGTAATAAAACTGTTTCTGAATCATCATTCAAATCAAAACATAGTTCATCTTGTTCTATATCAGTATCTTTATGTATACCTATATCTAGTTTGGTAGAAAACGTATTTCCGTGATTATCTGATATATCTATAAGAACTCTTTTTCCATCATAATCCTGATGATGTAATTTTTGTATTGGGTGAACAATTTCTATTTTAACTTCATCATCATTAAGTTTTTTAATAAACTCTACAATTGCTGAATCATCTAGTGAATATCTAATAAAATCTAAATCAATATCTTGAGTAGCACGACGTTTATCTTTAGATATAGCCATCATTGATACCCCACCTTTAATTGTAATATTTTTATTTAAATCAGATTTACTAATTTGTCTTAATATAATATCTTGACAAGTCTTAGCCATAGCATTGGCTCCTGAATATCCTGAAGATACATAATTAGTTAAAATAGTATTTAGATTCATTAAAAAACCTCTTTCATTATTACATCATATAAATAATCTTCAATAGCATACTTGCTTATATATTCAGAAATTTTTTTTATATTTAATTCATCTTTAATTTCTCTATAATTATTTATTATTTCTTTATAATAATCAAATCCTATTGATTTCTCATTTCTAATTAATTCAATCAACATTCTTTCCTTATCATATATATTTATTTCTACTCCATTTACTTTTATAGTAGTTTTTCCAATATCAAAAAATTTATCTTGATAATATATAACTTTAATTCGATCATCACTAATTTTAGTGCTATCTCTTTTTATAGCAAGATATTCTTTATCTGGAATAACATCTGTTAAATTATGATAATAAAAAGCACTATTCATCGTAAATACAGCATCAGGATATTTTTTCGTTATTACTTCTAAGTAATTAACATTTAAGCAATCACTATAGATACCTTTTTCCACTTTAATTATCTTTCCTTCATTTATCATTTTTTTAATTTTATCATTCGATTTATATTTTTTTCTTAATTCTTTATATAGATATATCAAACAAATCACCTCACAAAAAAATATTAACCTAATTTACCACAAAAGTCAAGCGTATGTGGTAAATTAGGTTAATTATTATATACTTTCTACATTATACATCATATTACTGGTGACATAACAGATATTAAAACAATATAATCATTATCATAATCTTTGTTTTTTGTTTCTTCTAATTTAATATTTTTATTTCTAATTTT
>CAMJTE010000098.1 GCA_946408655.1 uncultured Caryophanales bacterium
ACTTTATTTATATCAGATAACTGCATAAAACCACCATAATTAGTATAACAAAAAAGAAAGCCTTTTAAAACTTACTTTTAATTTTTTTTATATCTTTTCTCAATTGTTTAATCTTTTTATTATCTTTAGAATTACTAAGCACTTTATTCATTCTACTTATAAATCTTTCATCATTAAGTATTAATGGATACTCATTAATAATAGCTCTAATACTCATTATATAAATTGGATTATCAACTAAATCTTTATAATACTTATCAAATGAATTAACATCAATTGTATGACTATGTAAAACTGCGCTATCAAGAGCAATACTTGCATCTATTAAATATTTATATTTATCAACAATATTTTTTTTTAAACATCTATACTTATTAGTATTATATCTTACACACATTTCTTGTCTATAAAAATCATAATTGTCTTCTATTTCATAACCAGAATTAATAGCATTTATAATATTATTGATAATTTCTCTTCTTTCAATAGTATGTTCATCTTCAATATATCTTAACTCTTGAATAATAATACTTATGTTATTTGTAGCATGACAATCAAACATATAACGATTATCCACAATTAATTGTTCAAGCTGCTTTAACTCATCTATTTTTGTAAATAAACTACTACTTTCTGTATGTACAATATCACTAAAAATAACGCCTTCTAAAAATTTAAAATCATAATATAAATCAAAATCATCTGTTAACATCTTATTTTCCTAACTCCTTATATATATCCATATATTTTTTTACTGGAATATATTCTATTTTATCTTTAATATCACTAGGTATTTCATCTAATTCATCTAAATTATCATATGGTATAAACATTGTTTTAATATTATTCATTAATGCACCAATACTCTTTTCTTTAATACCACCTACAGGAAGGACATTACCACGAAGAGTAATCTCACCGGTCATAGCTATAGAGCCATCTACTTTTAAATGATTAAAAGCACTAATAATAGATGTAGTAAGTGCAACTCCTGCACTAGGTCCTTCTTTACTCACAGAACCACTTGGTATATGAATATGAATATCATTATTAATTAAATCTTCATATCTTATATTAAACTTCTTATAATTAGCTTTTATATAACTTAAAGCAATAGTCGCACTTTCTTTAATTACATCACCTAAAAGTCCTGTAAGTATTAGTTTTCCGCTTCCTTTATAATAGTTTACTTCAATAGGAAGGACATTTCCTCCATATGGTGTACATGCCAAGCCATTAACTACTCCTACTTTCGGATCAATAATTGTTTTTACACGTTTACTCTTTCCTAAAAAGTTAACTAATGTATCTCCATTTATTATAATATCATTAGTACTTATTTTTTCTCTTAATAATTTAGTTACAACTTTTCTACATATTTTAGCTATATTTCTTTCGAGTTCTCTAACACCAGATTCAATTGTATAATTTCTAATAATATCAAGTATTAATTCATCACTTAAATCTAACTTAATATTATGTATTTTCATATTGTTAGGAATTAAATACTTTTTGGCAATATCTAATTTTTCATATTCAGAATAGCCATCTATTTTTATTATTTCTAATCTATCTTTTAGTGCAGGAGGAATATCATCTATATTATTAGCTGTCAATATGAATAATACTTTTGATAAGTCTACTTCTTCATCTATATAATTATCTACAAAGCTGTAATTCTGATTACTATCTACTACATCAAGCAATATAGATGCAGGATCTCCCTTATAGCTTTTAATCATTTTATCTACCTCATCTAGCAGAACAACTGGATTACTAGTTTTTGCCTTAATTAAACCAGATATAATTTTACCAGGAGTAGCACCTACATAACTACGCATATGTCCTAGTATTTCGGCTTCATCAGATATACCAGCTACACTAATTTTTATAAATTTGCGATTAATACTTTTTGCAATACTTTTAGCAAGTGTTGTTTTACCTACTCCAGGAGGACCTACTAAGCATATTATTGGACTATTTATATTAGGATTATTCTTCTTAACAGCTAAATATTCTATTACCCTTTCCTTTACATCATTAAGTCCAAAATGAGTTTCATCTAATCTTTTACTAATAACATTTAAATCTTCTAAATCAATAGTTACTTTATTCCATGGAAGTTCAAGCATACATTCTATATAGTTTCTAATACTACTAATATCGGGTGATATATCAGGAATTATTTCTAATCTATTAATCTCTTTTTTTATTATCCTTTTTATATTATTTGGTGCATCTAAATTCATTAATTTATTTTTTAAATTCTTTATTTCTTCAACCTTAAGTGAACAATCACCTATTTCTTCTTTTATAACCTTTAATTTTTCTTTTAAAATATACTCCTTTTGATTATTATCTAACTCTTCTTTTACTTTAGTATCTAACTCTTTTTCTATTTCATATAATTCTTTTTCTTTATATATATCATATAAAAGCATCTCACTTCTTTTGATTACATCCTTAATATTTGCATAAGCACAAACTCTTTTTTTATTTAAAGGCATATAATTAACTATTATATCTATCATTTGTGATAATGAATCTATGCTATCTAGTCTAGATAATACACCATTACTTATTGTAGGAACACTATCAATACACTTTTTTAATTCATACTTAATCTTTCTTTTAGTAGCAGTTACTATATCACTATCAATATTATTTTTTATATCAGTAATTGATGCTTCTATTAAACTATCAACTTTAATGTATTCTGAAACTAATACTCTTCTTATTCCTTCAATAGTAACTCTAGTTTTACCACTTGGTAATACTATTTTATTCTTAACAATACCTAAAACACCAATTTTTTTCAAATTAGAAACATCAACATCCATATCATCCATATCAAAACAATTAGCAATCATTATTTTATCATCATGAAAAATGGTTGCAATTTCAATTAGAGACTTGCTAACATCATCGTCAAACTCTAATCTAATTTCATTATTTGGAAGTAGCACCAACCCCTTTAAGACTATTACTGGTAGATTCATGATACACCTCCTACAAATTGATTTTTATTATACACATTTGAAAATACTTTGTAAATAAAAAAGTATAATTTTCTTATACTTTATGATATTCTAATCTTAACTTATCAGCTATTGTTACCATAAATTCTGAATTAGTTGGTTTTGCCTTATCAATATCTACACTATGACCAAATAATTCTTCCATTAAGTCCCAATCTCCTCTATTCCAACTTACTTCAATCGCGTGACGAATTGCCCTTTCAACTCTTGATACTGTTGTTTCAAACTTATCTGCAAGTTCTGGATATAATTCTTTAGTAATACCACCTATGATATCGGGTCTATCAAATATAATTTCTACTCCATCTCTTATATATTGATATCCTTTAATATGAGATGGAATACCTAAATCGTGCAAGGTCTTAGTAATAGAAGATTTAATATTATTACTTGCAAGATCAATACTTTTTCCTTCCTTTTTATTATCTAACTGTAATATTCTCTTTTCTAAATCTTCTAAATCAAATGGTTTTAAAAGATAATACTGAACTCCATATTCCGAAACTTGTCTTATAACATCCA
Organism: uncultured Caryophanales bacterium; assembly: GCA_946408655.1. Classification (GTDB taxonomy): domain Bacteria; phylum Bacillota_I; class Bacilli_A; order RF39; family UBA660; genus RUG12438. Next base: position 3,561 of record CAMJTE010000098.1, read on the forward strand.
TAGCATTATAACTTGTCTCAACAATTATTTTCTTATCTAATCCTTTTTCTTTTAGTTGTTCCAATACCCAAAGTCCATCTTTATTAGGCATAACAAGATCTAAAATTACTACATCATAATCATCATGCTCTTCAATTAGCTTTAAGCCTTCTAAACCATCACTAGCTACATACTTTACTTCAATTTTATCACTACTTTTGAAATACTCTTTTACTGCTTCAACTAACTGCACATTATCATCAATCATTAATAATC
>CAMJTE010000099.1 GCA_946408655.1 uncultured Caryophanales bacterium
TTTATCCGTCATAAGTAATTCACTAGGCATAGTTATATAATAGACACTTAATACTAATATTAAACTAAATAATGTTAAAAACCATAAACTCTTTTTATTAATCATATTGTCCTCCTGTTTCTATTAGATTATATTAAGTAAATTAGATAATATGAATAAATTTGAAAAAATTAAATATTTTAATATTCATTTAATAAATGTAGGCTATTATGTATACAGAAAGGAGATATATGGAAACAATTATTGATAGATATGAACAAAAATATTTGCTTAGTAAAAAAGAGTATAATAGTTTAATTAAATATATAGATGACTATTTAGTTAAGGATAAATATTTTATGGAAACTATATATAATGTATATTTTGATAATGATGATTATGAACTTATAAATAGATCAATAGAAAAACCTATATATAAGGAGAAGGTGAGAATGCGTAGTTACTATAAAACAGATAATGATACTAATATATTTTTAGAAATAAAGAAGAAGTATGAAGATAATAGTAATAAAAGGAGAGTGATAATAAGTTATAAAGAATATCTAGATTATATTAATAAATGTGTTATACCTAAGTGTGATAAACAAATAATGAATGAGATAGATTATTGTTTTAAAAAATATAATTTAAAACCTAAGATTAAATTAGTCTATGATAGACTTGCTTATAAGTTAAAAGATGATGATAGTTTTAGAATAACATTTGATACAAATGTAAGATATAATCTTAATAATTTTGATTTTAATAATGATGAAAATACTATGTTTATGAATGATGGATATATAATGGAGATAAAAACATTTAATGGTATACCATTATGGTTAAATAAAGTATTAAGCAAATTAAATATTTATCCTACATCATATTCTAAAGTAGGTAAAATATATGAAAGAGAGAGGATTATAAATGTTTGAAAGTGTAATAAATGGAAGTTTAAATTTAATGAGTGCGTCAATGTGCATAATAAGTGGAATAGTGCTTGGATTAATAATAGCTTTAGTACATATGAAGAGTTCTAGATATAGTAAGAATTATATAATTACTTTAGCAGTCTTACCAATACTAGTAAGTACAGTGATGATTATGGTAAATGGAAATCTTGGTACAGGTATAGCTATTGCAGGAGCATTTAGTTTAGTTAGATTTAGAAGTATGCCAAGTAATTCTAAAGAGATAATGAGTGTATTTTTCGCCATGATAATAGGTATTGCGATAGGTGCAGGATATATAGTATTTGCAAGTCTTATTACAATAGTTGTGTCTTTAATGATACTTGTATTTGATTTAACCAGTTTTGGCGAGAATAAGAATAAATATAAAACATTAAGCATTGTAGTCCCAGAAACATTAGATTATGATACTGTGTTTGATGAAATATTTAATAAGTATGCAAGCAATTATGAATTAATCAGAATTAAGACAACTAATCTAGGTAGTTTATATGAACTTAAGTATGATATTACTTTAAAAAGTGGGGTTGGTGAAAAAGAATTTATTGATAATCTTAGAGTACGTAATGGTAATTTAAAGATAAGTATTCATAAAACAGAGGAAGGTGAGATATTATGAAAAAAAGATTATAGTGATTAGTATTATTGTAGTACTAATAGCTAGTTTAACAGTACTATTTATAATGAATAATAATAAAGGTAATAGTAAAAGTAGTACTAAGAATAATACTGTTAATACAAAAGAAATAACTACAAATAATGACGATTATAACTATGACTTTAGTAATTATGAGATTATAGATGTTAATCTAGATGAAGTTAATGATAATTATGAAATAACTAAAACTGCAGTATATCATTTTACTGGTACACTTAAAGGATCTATTAAAGTAAATAGTGAAGATAATATAAAGATTATATTAGATAATGTGAATATTACGAGTGTAGGTGGACCATGTATTAATGTAGAAAATGCGAAGAACTTATATATAGAATTAGTCGGTGAGAGTACTTTAAGTGATTCAACTAATTATACTGATGAAACATTGGATGCAGTAATATATAGTAAAGATGATTTAATACTATTTGGCGATGGAATTTTAAATATAAGTGCTAATTATAAAGATGGTATTGCATCAAAAGATGATTTAGTTATCAAAAGTGGTACTTATAAAATAAATTCTAAAGATGATGCGATTAGAGGTAAAGATTCAGTTATTATCTATGGTGGTAATTTTGATATAACATCTAATGGTGATGCTATTAAAACTACTAATGATACTGACAGTGATAAAGGAGATATATTAATTAGTGGTGGAATACTAAATATAACTACAACTAATGGAGATGGAATAGCTTCTGCTAATAGTATTGAAATTACTGAAGGTAAGTTTAATATAACTACAGGTAAGAATAGTGATAATAAAGATGCTTCAACTAAAGGGATAAAAGCACATAATAATATTATTATAAAAGATATAACAGTAGAAGCAAATACTTTAGATGATTCAATACATTCTAATTCAGATGTTACAATTACTTCAGGAATATTCACTATAACAAGTAAAGATGATGGAATCCATGCAGATGGTAAGATTGAGATTAATGATGGAACTTATACTATAAATAGTTCAGAAGGAATAGAAGCAACTTATGTAAAAATAAATGGTGGTAAGTTTACAATAAATGCTTCTGATGATGGAATAAATGCTGCTAATAAATCTACTAATTATGATGTTACTATTGAAATTAATGGTGGAGATATCACTATTAAAATGGGAGCAGGCGATACTGATGCAATTGATTCTAATGGTAATCTTTATATTAAGGGAGGTACAATAAATATAACAGCTAATTCACCGTTTGATTATGATGGAGAATCTAAATATACAGGTGGTACTATTACTGTTAATGGAAAGATTACTAACGAAATAACTAATCAAATGATGGGAGGTGGTGGAATGCCACAGGGTAATATGCAAGGGCCTGGTGGTGATATGAGAAGAAGATGATATATTTGGAAGGAAATATGAAAATGATAAAATTTAATAAGTAAGGAACATACTGTGTATGTTCCTTACTCTTGGGTAAATTTTCCGCTGCTTGCAACGCATGGTCGAACGGAATATAATTATACGTAGTGAGAGCGATGCCAATGAATGATTGTCAATATTTATATTTATCATATAATGTTAGCAATCTTGTTTACCATATAGTATGTTCAGCAAAATACTGTCTGGTAGTATTTGATAAAATAATAGATGATAAAATTCGGCAAATTTGGCTTGATATCGAAAAAAGATATGAGTATATAAAGTTTTTTGAAATTGGTACAAATGGAGATCATGTTCATTTTTGGAGACAAAGCACACTGAATTATTGCCCCATCCAGATTGTGAAAATAATAAAAAGTATAACTGCAAGGCAAATTTTTTTGTCGAATGTTAAATGTCCCCAAGTGAAGAAACAATTATGGGGAAGACATTTTTGGAACGACGGTTATTTTGTGTTAATCGTAGGAAAAAATCAAAATGAAACAGTAATTAAAGCATATGTAAGAAATCAAGGTAAACAAGATGCAGATTATACATAATTACATTTGAATATGTAAGGCATTGCAAGAAAAAAATACCCCACTCTCGAAGAGAGGCGATTGTTCTTATGGACAATCGAGGCCTTGACTCGGTGAGTATTCACTCATATTTTTTTCTAATAACTATAATAACACAAAAATTGGAGTTGATGAATATAGTAGATACAATGTAAAAAGAATCCCGTTAGGAATTATCATATGAAAAATTTTCATTTTTCATTTTTCTTGTATAATAGGAAATTGATACTTTATAGAACGAGGTAATG
>CAMJTE010000100.1 GCA_946408655.1 uncultured Caryophanales bacterium
ATCATAATTTTGATTGCGAAGAAATATATTATCGAATTTGCTCTTTTTTGCTGTAATGAATTATAATTATTGCTTTTTTTTCTATCTTTTATTATAATTATTTCAGTGAGAGTGATTTGATGAAAAGAAATTTTAAAAATTTGTTGTTTGTTTTTTTCTTCTTATTTGTTTTAAGTAGTTTCAAAAATAAGGTTTTTGCAGCCAAGGTTTTAAATGGAACTGTGCAATTTGGTGATGTGACTGTTGATGCAAGTGAATTTTTAAATCATAGACCAATTCTAAGTAATAAAACAATAAAAGAAGTGTGTCGATATGAAAGGGCTGATAAAGAGTCTGGTACTGTAGATTCTAAAGAATTATTAATATATACAGATAATACTGCAAGCATTTATTGGGGTGGGGTTTTATGTGAAAGATTCTCATCTGATCAAGCGTTTTTTTATCAAGGACGAACTTATTATCATTGTGTTGATGGTGATACTAACGGTCAAGGCATTCGTAACTGGAAAAAAAATGATAGTGGTGTTGATAAAAATTTGAAAAATAATTTGGATGCTGCTGCTTGGTATGAAGAAAATAATGATTGTCCCGCATTCTTGACTCAATCAGAAAAATGGGGTTCTAATTACTTTTATTTATCTACGGGATCAACCAAAACTGATTATAATAGTATTAAAAATGCTGCAAAAAAATTGGGCGGTACAAGTTATTATTATTATAATGCTGGTAATACTAGTGAAAGTTTTTCTGGAGATTTATCGTGTAGTTATTCTAGTTCTAAAGAAGGTTCAGATAGTATAGAAATTGAATTTTCTAGTAATGGAGCATCAAAAGTAAAAAACATTAATGGCCTTAAATATGATAATTATAATATAGCTCAAGCAGAGTTAAATAGCAGAATTACAAGTCCGACATATTTAAATCTTATTGAAAAAGGAAAGTGTCCTAAAACGTTGAATACGTGTTTAGCAAAAGCTGATCTTAAATGGTACGAGCATATCCTTGGTGCTTTATCGACATCACAAAATGTTTTAACTTATATTCAACTGTGGAGTGATTCAACACGTCGCAAGCTGGTTATATATGGTGATACTTCTATTGTCGGGGATTTTTGTTCTCCGGATAATCAGAAATATCTATATTGTCAAGGTGATAATTGTTCAGAGAAGAGTATTTGTCAAGCTTATTCAGATCTTGAAGGAGTTTTAGAACAAGATTTGAATGATTATAAGAGTGCTTCTCAAAGTGATAAAGCAAAAATATTAAATACTTATAATGATCACAGGGATCAATTAAATGAGTATTGTGTTTCTGCACTAAAAGCACAAAACTATGCTGAAGGAACTTGTATCGATATGTGTTTGAATCTATCTAAGTCTTTAGCTGATATTGAGGCTGCTGCAGGTTTAAGAAATCCATACGCTGAGTCTAAGTGTAATATTGGAATGTCTATTATTAATATGGCTTATAATGTACTTAAGTGGGCTAAATATATTTTACCGGCACTAGTAATAATTCTTACCATGTTAGATTTTATTAAGGCTATCGCTGCGCAAAATGATGATGATATGAAGAAGGCTCAAGGAAAATTTGTGAAAAGATTAATTATAGCTGCACTTCTATTCTTGTTACCACTTATAATTAATTTTGTGTTACAGACATTTGGTTTCTACAATTCAAGTTGTGATATTACTGAATTATTTTAAATTTTAAGTAAAGTTATAGACTTTACTTTTTCTTTAGTTTATAATTAAATTGTAGAAAAAAAAGGTGATGTGATGAAGAAAAGAAAGATAAAAAAGATGCCAATAATTATATTGTTATTAATCATAATTGGGATTGTTGGTGTAGTTATTATCAAACCTAGTAATAACAATAATAAGAAGAAGGAAAGCAGTATTAAGGAAACTAATAAGAAAAAAGTAAATGAGAGTAGTAAGAAAAAAAGCATGTCTTTAGTAATGGTAGGGGATGTTCTTACGCATGATTCAGTACTTGCGGATGCTTATAAAGATGGTACTTATGATTTTACTTCTATGTTTTCTTATATTAAACCTATGATTAAAGATTATGACTTAAAGTATGTGAATCAGGAATCGATAATAGGTGGACCTAGTTTTAAATATAGCGGTTATCCTACTTTTAATGCTCCTGATAGTATTGGTGATAATCTAATTGATACTGGTTTTAATATATTTGGACTTGCTAATAATCATGCTTATGATAAAGGTGAAAATGCGCTTCTTTACTCTAATAAATATTGGAGTGGTAAAGATGTTATTACTGCTGGTACTTATTCTTCTTTTGAAGATAGAGATGATATAAAAGTATATGAGAAAAATGGAATTAAGTATGCATTTTTAGCTTATACTACATCTTTAAATGGTTTTGAGTTATCTAGTGATAAATCATATTTGGTAAATGTTTATAGTGATGAACTTGTAAAAGATGATATTAATAAAATTAAAGATAAAGTTGATGTTATAATAGTCGCAATGCATTGGGGTGATGAATATACTAATACTCCGACTAATAGCGAAAAAGAAATCGCACAATATTTATCAGAACTAGGAGTAGATATTGTAATAGGTACTCATCCGCATGTAGTTCAACCAATAGAGTATGTGGGAGAAACACTAGTTATATATTCTCTTGGAAATTTTATATCTAATCAATTAGTATTGGGATTAAATCCAGCAATTGGACTGATGGTTGGAGTTGATATTACTGTTGATGGAGATAATACTAAGATAAGTATTAAAGAAAAAGAATTGTTATATTCTTATTCTGATAATAGTACTAAGTTTAAAGTAATACCATTTAGTGAGATGAGTGATTATATACTAAGCGATTATAAGAGTGTAGAAGAAAAATATATGAGTATTGTTGGAGATGTAATGTGATGAAAAAAAGAAGAGTAAAAAAGATGCCTATAGTAATATTACTTGTAATTATTATTTGTATATGTGTTGGAATATATTTTTTAATGAATAATGGAAGTAATAATAAAAGTAGCAGTAAGAAAAGTAGTAAAACTAAGACTATAGAGAAGGTTGAAAAAGATACTACAAAGAAGATGAGTTTAGTAGCAGTAGGAGATTGTTTAATCCATGGGGCAGTTTATATTGATGCTAGAACTGGGACTAATAGTTATGACTTTAGTGGGATGATTGAGTTAGTTGGACCAATGATTAGTAATTATGATTTAAAGTATTATAATCAAGAAACTATTATTGGCGGTAAAGCTTTGGGAGTATCACATTATCCTAGGTTTAATTCTCCAGAAGAAATAGGAGATAATATGGTATCTTTAGGATTTAATTTGGTTAGTCTTGCTAATAATCATTCACTAGATAAGGATGAGACTGGTATTTTAAACTCTAATGAATATTGGAAGACTAAGGATGTAATAACTGCTGGTACATATTCTTCTAGTGAAGAGAGAAATGATATTAAAGTATATGAGAAGAATGGAATTAAGTATGCATTTTTAGCTTATACAACAACTACTAATGGATTAAATGTACCAA
>CAMJTE010000101.1 GCA_946408655.1 uncultured Caryophanales bacterium
TCACATTATTTATATAATTTCTATATCTCCATCAGCACTTTGTTTAAAAAGAGACTATTTCTTTGAAGCAAATCAATATTACCTTTATAACCTATGACATTTCCTTTGTCATCAACTCCAATATAAATATTTCCACCATTAGAATTTAAAAAAGCAATAACTTCTTTTTCAAATTTATCATTAATTTTTAATTTAAATTCGTTTCTTGAATCTTCTATTATTTTATACATAAATATATTCTCCTTTCATAAATAATCCAACCTGATTATAGCACTTTAGATTGGATTTATCAATGAAATGTCGGGATAAATGTCGGGATAAATGTCGGGATAAATGTCGGGATAAATGGTAAAAAAAAACTAGATTTAATACTAGTTATTAATAGAAATATTTCATATTCTTTTATGACATCATATCATTTATCTTTCTCTCTTAAAAATCTTTTAAGTAAGAAAGTTAAGAAATAAGGGAATGTATAAAACTTACCATTAAATCCAATATTCTTATTACATAGTTTTATACCATATTTTATCTCATTATGTTTATCATTATCAATAAGATTATTAAGTGATGGTGTAGACTTATCATTTGCTTTTACTTCTACAGGTATTAGTGAATTAGTATCTCTAACAAAGAAATCCATTTCTACTCTTTTCCGATCATCTTTAAAGAAATATAGTCCATATCCTTCTTTTGCAAGCATATCAGCAACAATGTTTTCATATATCGCACCTTTATATGTATTAAAGTTTTCGTTATCTCTAAGATCTCTTTGTGCTTCTTCTTCAAGTGAACCAATTAAAAGTCCAGTATCAGCAAAATATAATCTATAATTATCAGCATCATAATTACCTTTTAAGGGTAATCCTAATTGTTCCATTGAATAACAAACATTTACAATACCAGCATTACTTAACCAATCTATAACTCCAACATATTCTCTATTTCTAGCTCCTTGTTTTATTTTACTAACTTGAAATTTTTTATTATCATTACCTAGAAATACTGGTATTTTTCTATATGCATTAAGTATTTTGGCTTTATCAAGACCTCCAGCATATTTTGTGATATCTTCTTCATAATCTAGTAGAATCTGTTCTTGCATTTTTAAAATCCCACTAAAATTCTTATTTTCAATAAATGTATTTACAATAGCAGGCATACCACCAACTACCATGTAATCTCTAAAATTATTAAGCATTACATCGTACATTAATTTGGGTAATGGAATACATTTTAACATATAAGAATACATAGCTTCAATTTGTGAATCTTTATAACCTTTTGCCCAAAGAAACTCTTCAAAATCCATTGAATGCATCACATAATCTATTTTATTGCCTACACTATTAGATTCGATTTCTTTATAATTAATTCCCATTAAGGATCCAGAACATATTACATCATATCTTCCATCTTCTCTAAATGCTTTAAGTGAAGTAGCAGTATTAACGCATTCCTGCATTTCATCAAAAAATATCAGTGTCTCATTTGGAATAAACTCAATTTCAGGCAGTTTTAATGTTATATTCTTAATTATATCATCAACAACATAGCCATCTTTAAAAATTGTTTTAAACTGATTCATAAGAGCAAAGTTTATTTCAATAAAAACTTTATAATTATTTTCGCCAAAATATCTTATCGCATTTGTTTTACCTATTTGCCTTGCTCCTTTAATTATAAGTGGTTTTTTATCACTACTATTTTTCCATTCTATTAAATAATCATCAATTTTTCTTCTTAATCTATCCATAAGAATTCCTCCTCAAGCATAGTATATCACAAAATTCACTAGATTTTAATACTTAATTTACACATTTTACGATTTATATAAAAAGAACATTGAATTGTCTAAATCCAACATTCATATGTTATTTCTTTAATTCTAATACTTTTGCAATCGCTTCTTCTTGCGTATTTTCTATACAAGTTTTAAAGAATAACAATCTAACTTTGTTATAGAAATCAAGAGGATTTTCTTCACCAGGATATAAAACAATATTCTCTTTTTCAAAATCATTCATGTCCATAGACTTACTTTTAATTATCTCACTATCACATTCAATATCTAAATATGCTCTATAAACTCCTTCATCACTATTTATTGGTAATATTCTACTTTTATCTGGTTCTGGGTAAAAAAACAAATTATTTATGTCATGCGAAAAATAATTCTTCTTAGCATATTCGCCAATACATACATAAATACCGTTTGTTCTCCAAATCCAAGGCGTTCTAAAGTAATTAATTATCTCTTCTTCGTTAAGCCTAAGCAAATTTCCTTTAGCTCTTCTAATATGTGCAATTTTTGAGTCTAGGAATTCAACTTCATCTTTTTTTCTTAAATATTCTTTTATAACCTCATCATTTTCCATTTCTTTTATCTCATTTTCTAAGCTAGCTTTCTTAGCTACTTTAGAATTATAATCAATTACTGCTTTTTTCCAATCTTGATATTTTCTTTTCAAATATTGTAAGTTTTCTTCTGTCATACGTAAACCTCCCTGTCAAACTATACTATCACAACTAACCTGTTTAGTCAATTAAAAACCACTTCGTTTTTAAAAATATAGGACATTTTTACTTGTAAATCACAGTTTAGTTAATTAAAAACCACTTCGTTTAAATAGTTTTTCTAAATCAGATTTAGTATATGTAATAATGGTGGGTCTACCATGTGGACAATTAAATGGATTATCGCATTTTCTTAAATCTTCAATTAAGTTTTTTGCCTCATCCATAGTAACATGCGTATTTGCTTTAATCGAGGCTTTACAAGCTAAAGTTGCAGCTAAGTGGTCATTAAATCTTTGTAAATTAAAGTTTTTCTCTTTATTTATCACTGCCTCTACTATTCTTTTTATAACTTCATTAATATTATCTTTTATCCAAGTTGGATGTTCTTTTACAATAATAGTATTAAGTCCAAATTCTTCTATAGTAAATCCCATATTTTTAAGTATATCCATATTATTATTTAAAATAATATACTCATTATTAGGTAGCTCTAAGGTAAGTGGGACAAGCATTGTCATTTTTGTATTAGATGTTGCAAGCTTTTCTTTAAATATCTCATAATTAACTCTTTCTTTAGCAGCATGTTGATCTATTAGATACATTCCTATTTCATTTTGACAGATGATATATGTTCCCCAAACAAGTCCTACTGGATAAAGAATTGGAAGTCTTTCGCCCTTCTCTTTATCTTCTAAATTTAAAGTATCACTAGTATCATTAGTTAAATCATCATTAACTACATATTCTTCAAAATCTAATGTTTGTTCTTCGATATTATATTTAGTCTCTAACTCATTTACTGTATTAATATTCTCATGATAATCATATTCTATTTTGTTAATCTTAAAGGTTTCAATAGGTTCTTCTTTAGCGTTCGGGATTAATGTTTTAACTTTAATCTTATCTTTTATCATGCTTGTTACAAGTTCTATTAACTCACCTAATTTAGAAAACTTAATATCCATTTTAGTAGGATGAATATTTACATCAACTAG
>CAMJTE010000102.1 GCA_946408655.1 uncultured Caryophanales bacterium
TTAAAGTGTGTAAGGACTTAACATTCAAATCAATCATATCAAGTTCACGTTCTAAACTAGTCTCAGTAAACTCTCCAATAAGACCAAATCCGGCTGCATTAATTACGATATCAATATCTTCTTTCTTAACTTTATTATAAAGTTTATGGCAGTTAAATGTTGTCGAAATATCCATATCAAATATTTTTACATTAACATCCACACAATCTTTAATTGATATTAATCTTTTTTTACGACGTGCAACTAATATTAAATCATATCCTAAACTTGCAAGTAGGTATGCAAAACTTCTTCCTATTCCACTTGATGCACCAGTTATTAATGCTTTCATATATCACCATCCATTATTATTACTACTAATCAAATTATATAGCAATCATTATTTTTTTTCAAGAAAAAAAATACTTATTTAAAATAGTTTTTGCTTTATTTTTTACTTATTTATACAGAATACTGCATATAGTGGTACTGACTTAATATTATTTTCAAATCCAAAGTTTTTTGATGATATTCTAATACTATATTTAGGATTATATTTTTTAATATATTCTCCTAAACTTTTACTGTTTGTCCTTCTACCACTTTTAACTTCTACTGGTATAATCTCTCCATCAATCTTTATTAAGAAATCTATTTCATATCTTGCAAATGCATAATAATATAATTCTTTATATTTAGGATATAATTCACAAGCAATATAGTTTTCAGTAAGTACTCCTTTATACATCTCATTTTTATCTAATAATATTTCTGTATAATCAAGATTAGATAAAGCTCTTAATAATCCAACATCGCTTAAGTATAGTTTAAATTTATCACTTGATGCAAATGCTTTTAATGGTGATTCATTTTTTTCTGCTAGTTCACATTTTAAAATCATATTACTTGCAAGTAACCAATCTAAGCTACTTTCATATCTTATTCTTCTTGCATCTTTATCTACTATACTATATTTAAATGTATTATTAACTCTTGCTAGTTCTTTGGGAATAGAATTATATATTGCACTATTTTTTACCCCTTCACTAACTACTGTATATTTATTCATATCTGCTAAATAAGAAGTAATTATTTGTTCTTGAAGTTCAAAATTAACATGAGCAATGTTACAATCATTTAAAATATAATTATTAATAAGCGCAGGCATTCCACCTAATACTAAATACTTTTTATATAATTCTAATGCTTTTTCATGAATAGGATTCATTAATTTTTCATTTGATTCATAGTGATTTCTTATTTCTTTAATTAACATTTCTTCTTTAAGTGCAATTAAAAACTCTTCAAAATCCATCGGATATAAGTACTTTATTGTAACTTTACCAACTGGGAATGATGATTTAAATCTATTAATTTTAACCCCTAATAAAGAACCTGCACAAACTATTTTGTATGGTTTATCACTCTCACAAAAATACTTTAGTGAGGTAATTGCTCTTTCACTTACTTGTATTTCATCTAAAAATATTATTGTATCTTCAGGATTAATAATCACATTTTTAATAATTTCTATTTTCTCTATGATTTTATCTGGTTCAATAGTTTCTTCAAAAACATTGCTAATACCCTCTTCTTTATCTAAATTAATATAAATGTAATTATTGTAATTCTTTTTACAAAACTCTTCAAGTATATATGTTTTTCCTGTTTGTCTTGCGCCTACTAGCATAAGTGGCATTTGATAATTTTCTTTCCAAATTTTTAATTCTTCTTCAAATTTTCTATACATAAAACATCTCCTTTATCTATATTTTAGCATTTTTCGTACAAAATGTATATAAAATAATAGTTATTTCCGTACAAAATGCACGAAAATAACTATTATTTCTTGTCAAATATAGTTTTTGCCTTATTTCTAATTCTTTGAATTGCATTATCTACTTGTTTATAATCCATATTAAGTATAACTGTCATCTCCTTATTACTACATCCTGCAAGCATTAGTTCAAATACATCTGTTTCTAGTTCTGTAAGTTTGGCTCTAACCTTAGCTTCCAACTTTGCCTCAGTATCAGTTGCAATAATTATATTTAAAGGATCATTATTATCTTTAAGTAGTCTATCATTTACAATAACTGGATCATCATATGATAATGAATCATTTAATATTTTATGCTTTTTTCTATGGGCAGAAATTATTGCAGTTATTATCCTTCTTTCTATACAGTTTTTAGCATATGTATAAAATATTGTATCTTCATGTTCACTATAGGTATCAATTGCATGACTTAAACCAAGCATTCCTTCCTGCAACAAGTCATTTCTATCAATACCACAATTATCTATATATTTTTCCATCTTTTTAACTATAGTTGCAACTAATGGATAATACTTATTCATAACTATATCATTTGCTTCTTCGATATTTTCCGATACATAGTGCAGTAACTCATAATCATTTAAATCTTGATAATTCATATTACCTCCTACATTTTACTGCTTCAAATACTACAATTGCAGTTGCAACAGACGCATTTAGACTATTTACTTCTCCCTCCATTGGAATAGTAGCAATAAAATCACAATTATCACACACTAATCTACTCATACCACTACCTTCATTACCAACTATAATACAAGTATTACCTTTATAATCAATTGAATCATAATTAGTACCTTCCATATCAGTACCTACGAGCCAAAATCCTTTCTTCTTTAACATATTGATAGTATTAACTAGATTAGATACTTTAGCTATTTTCACATTAAAAGCAGTACCAACACTAGTTTTAATCACAGTAGAATTAACATCAACACTTCTTTTATCGGGAATAATTATTAAATCAACTCCTGCTGCCTCGCAGGTTCTAATAATAGCCCCAAAGTTATGTGGATCTTCTATATGATCAAGCATAACTACTAAACTATTATCAAATTCATAATTGTTTATATTAACATATTTATAATCTTCTATATCTAATACTATCCCCTGATGTGCAAAAGAGTATTTTCTATCCATATCTTTTTTCTTCATAATAACTGGATTATATTTAATTAACTTATTCTTATAATCATTATCAAAACTATCTTGCATATATACTTTATTTATTTTTATATTTCTCTTTAATACTTCTTCTAAAACATTCTTGCCATATACTAACATTCAATCACCTCAATATATAATCCATTATATCATTAATTCTATCATTTTTATTATTTAAGTATAAAAATCCAATTAAAGCTTCTAATCCCGTTGCATTTTTATAAGTTATAATACTAGCATATTTAGGTTTATGATTATTTTTATGATTTTTCGCACGTCTTACTATATCTATTTCATCTTCATTTAAATAATTATCTTCAATCATTTTAAGTAAATACTTTTCTTGACTAGATGCGCTTACATATTTAACAGCTTCTTTCTGCAAATCGTTTACTTTACCAATATTAATAGATACTAAATATTTTCTAACATATAATTCATATACACTATCTCCTAGGTATGCTAAAACAAGTGAATTCATGA
>CAMJTE010000103.1 GCA_946408655.1 uncultured Caryophanales bacterium
TGTAAATAAGCAACTTATATTAACCTAAAATTAATAATAATTTCAAAATTAATAATGACAAATCGATTGTTATTGTGTAAAATAATCTACAAATTAATTTGATAATTATTTTAACTACCTATATTGGTAGTTATTTTTATGGTAAAAAAAGAAGAAAGACCAACCAACACAATGTTATTCTTTCTTCAAATAAAAACTTACCATCAAATTCCAAAGAAAGTGATGTGGTTAATATAATAACATTAAATCTAGATAAAATCAAATCCAATATCCAATTACAGGGATTTAATCCAATTGAATATGTGATTAATAGTTATTATAATTATTGTGATTGTAATAGTTTTAGTGATTTAAAATGTCCTTGTTGTGGAAATCACTCTTTAAAATTTCATAAGATATATAATAGAAATCTTACATACTATTATAATGGTAAAATGTATAACGTAATTATTAAAATCACTGTATGTATTTGTGAACATTGTTCTAATATTAAAGGTAATCAAAAGTATCATGCAATATTACCTGATTTTATATTGCCATATATTATATATGAATCTAGTACAATTATGAAAGCATTAGCTGATTACTATAATGGGGTAAAATCAAAACAAATACTAGAAAGATTAGAAATAAGACATAAACTTCTTTACGATTGGATAAAAAAGTTAAATGCTTATTCTTTTTCTGCATCTATCGTTTTAAGTATTAATGATGTTATTCAGACTGTAATATCCAAAATAATTGAATACAATTCTGTATTCCTGAATGATTTTTATCATAATTATAATCATCCATTTTTCTTATTTAGATTAACCTGTGTTCCATTATGTATAATCCCTTAAGGGATTTCGAATAACTCTAGCGTTTCCTTATAAAACATTTGATTTTATAATATTAGATGTTTTGAGAGGAGGTGTTTATATATGGAACTAAGCAAAAGAGACCAAGCAAAAAATGCAATTGCTTTATTTCGTTATGGTCTGATCTCTCCAATTGTTAATAATACATATGAAGAAAATTCCAAGGAAGATTATTATAGAAAAGTCACAGCTAAAACTTATGATTTAAATGGCAAAGAAATTAAGATTATGGCAAGTACTGTTAAAACTTGGTATATAAAATATAAAAAAATGGGTTATGAAGGTTTAATGCCTAAGACGAGAACTGATTTAAATACATCTAGAAAATTAACATTAGAAGCTCAGCAGAAAATAATTGATTATAAAAAGATTTTTCCACATATAAGTGGTACATTGATATATCAAAAGTTAATTGAAGAAGGATTCATTAATCAGTTTACTGTTTCTAAATCAACAGTGTTAAAATTCATTAGAGATAATTATTTATTATTTGGTGATGATAATAAAGTTGATAGACGAGCATTTGAGATGGAATTTTCCAATGATATGTGGGATGCAGATACATCACATGGACCTTATTTAACAATAGATAATAAAAAGGTTAGAACATATTTGATAGCCTTAATTGATGATGCTTCAAGACTTATTACTAATGCTAAGTTTTATTATGCGGATAATGCGATTAATTTTCAAAATACTTTTAAAGAAGGATTAAAAAAATATGGTATTCCAAAAAGAATATTTTTAGATAATGGTAAAACATATAAAAATGAACAACTCAGTATAATATGTGCGAATTGTGGGATGGAATTAATATATACAAAGCCCTATAGTCCACAAAGCAAGGCTAAAATTGAAAGATGGTTTCATACAATGAAAGAAACTTGGATGAGAGGAATAAATTGGTCTGATATAAGGGATATTGATGAACTGAATGAAATGTTAAATGAATTTGTGACTGATTATAATAATAAAATTCATAGTTCATTAAAAATTGGTGATAAGAATATAAGTCCTAAAGAAAGATGGTTTAAAGATCAGAATAGAATTAGAAAAATTGATAATAACCAAATTGATGAATACTTTCTACATACGGCTTATCCTACAATCAGAGCTGATTCTATTGCTCATGTTAAAAAAATAGAATATGAAGTCCCAACAAAATATATCGGTAAGAAAATTACTATAAAATACGACTTTACAGATAGATCTAAAGCTTGGATATATGATAATGGTTCTAAGGTTGAATCTATTCATATAGTTGATAAAATAGCTAATTCAAAAGCAAAAAGAAAGGAGACGATGTATTAATATGTATTTAAGTTATTATGGGTTAGAATTCAATCCTTTTGATAAGGATATTGAAACAAAATATGCTTATGAAACAGATGATTTAAGAATATTAAAAAATCGATTAAAATTTGTAAAAGAAAATAAAACAATGGCTTTGGTAACAGGAAATCCAGGAATGGGAAAAACATTCGCAATAAGAAACTTTATAAATGATTTAAATAGAAATTTATATAAGGTAATTTATATCTGTATGTCAACAGTAACTACTTATGAATTTTATAAACAATTATGTTATGAATTAGGAATAGAGCCTCCGTTTAAAAAGGTTGATATGTTTAGGGAAATTCAAGAAAGAATTTTAAACTTATCAAAGGATAAAAAAATAAATGTTATTATCATTTTAGATGAAGCTCAATATTTAAAAACTGGAATATTAAATGATTTAAAGATATTACTTAATTTTGATTTGGATAGTAAAAATTACGTATCGCTTATACTAGTTGGTCAACCAGTTTTAAATAGTATTTTAAGAAGAAATATATTTGATGCATTAAGTCAAAGAATAACTGTAAGCTATAATATGGTTGGTTTTAATAAACAAGAATTACAAGATTATATAGATACAAGAATTAAAATCGCTCATGGTAATAATGGAATATTTAATGATCAAGCAATTGAAGCAATATTTAATGCTTGTAATGGTTCTGTTAGAGTAGCTAATAACATAATTACAAAAAGTTTAATCATTGGAAAAAGTAAACAACTTCAAACAATAGATAGTAATTTAGTTTTAGAAGCTGTAAATGACCTAGCGTTAGGATAATATATGATTACTGCTGAAGAAAAAATTTGTAATGACATTTTAACAATGATTAAAGATAATTTAAAAATACTTATATATAATCGAGATTCTTGTTTATATAATTTTAATAACTACTGCGATTATTTAAATATTGTTTTAGAAGGAAATTTAGAGAGTGATATAACCATTGATCAAGACTTACTAACCTTGTTTACCGAAGAAGCATTATATGCTTTATTAAATGCAAATTTCTTATATGATTATAGAGATATTGAATAATATCTTTTTCTTTAATTTAAGATTAGATAATTTAAACATGTTGGATAAAATATTTTTGAAACATTCTAATTACATTACAAATTCTTATATTTGTATGGATGAAATAATTTAAATATTGTTGGTTATAATAAATTAAAAATTAACA
>CAMJTE010000104.1 GCA_946408655.1 uncultured Caryophanales bacterium
AAGAAACATACAGAAATCACATGAATCGATATGATACAAAGGTCAATATAATGTGTGCTATCTATAATATGAATCATGAATTATAGAAAAAAGCTTGGCGGACAGTTCTACTATAAAATTGTTACAATTTCTATAAATAATTACTGTAAATAATTGTATTATTATGAGAATACATTAATAATTGTTACTATTTATTCATTAATTGTATAATTTATTATAACGGTTTTTGCAGGGGGAAAATAGTACTAAGCATTGTAATATAAGGGGAAAACGTATGTTAAGGTTTTAAACTGTGTTTTTATCCTGGAAAGTTAGTACTATATACTATCTTTTTTTTTGTTTATTTGGTATAATTAATAAAGAATAAGACTAGAGATTAGGTGGTAATCTATGAATAAAAAAGGACAAGCATTGGTGGAATTTGTAATAATTATGCCAATATTTATATTTATTGTACTTGCTATGTTTGATTTAGCTAATATAATTCTTAAGAAGTATGAACTTGAAAATAATCTAGATACGATAGTAAATATGTATTTAGAAAATAAAAATGAAGAAGTAGAATACTATGTTAAGACTATTGATTCTAAGGTTAAGTATGATGTTGGGGCGACTTACAATGTTGTTACTTTATCTAAAAAGGTTAAAGTAATAACGCCAATAGTGAGTCAAGCATTAGGTAAGTCATATGAGATTAGTGCGAAAAGGACTGTAATGATTAATGATAAAAATGAATAATAAAGGGCAGGTGCTTGTTGCTTTTATTCTAATGATACCGATTATTCTAATGCTTGTAATTTGTATTGTTGATGTAGGACTTCAAAGTGTTGAGATTAGACGTATTGATAATACAGTTAGAAATAGTGTAAAATATGGAATAAATAATTTAGATAAAAATAATACTGAAGCTACTATGAGAAGTCTTATTATGGATAATTTAAGGAATATTGATGATGCAATTATTACTGTAGATATTGATAATAACTATGTAAGGGCTACTGTTACAGTAAAATATAAAGGTCTTATTAATATTACTAATAAAACTATAAAAATAGGCTATTATGCAAGTGTTAAAGATGGAAAGATAGAAATTAATAAGGAGAGATAATATGGCAGTTACTAAAGGTAAAATTATAACAATAGCATCTGTTAAAGGGGGCGTTGGAAAGACTACTTTCTTACTAAGTCTTGCCAATGTATATAAAAATATTGATAAGAAAGTACTTATTATCGATAATGATTTGTTCTCTGGAGATATAGAGACTATATTGAATGTAGAAAGTAAAAAAGATTTATATGTATTATTTGAAGATATTACTAATAATAATTTCTATGATATAGATGATTATATAACTAATTATTCTAAGAATATTGATTTTATATCTGCTCCTCATGATCCAAGATATGCTGGTAAAGTTAGAGGTAATTTCTTAAATTTATTATTTAATAGGGTAGTTAGTAAGTATGATGTAATACTAGTCGATACCAATCATGTATTAAATGAGATTAATTTAGTTACCATGGATCATAGTAATGAAATAGTATATCTTATAAATAATAACAGTATGAATTTAAAAAATATGCGTACAATGATATCAATATTTTCAGATATGAGACTTACAAACTATAAAATTGTATTATATGAAGCAAGAGAAAAAACTAGAATAATATTTAATAAGTTTGATGTTAAATCGTTAATAAAAGATAATATCGATTATATAATAGCAAGTGATTATTTTAGTAAAGATATAGATAAGTACATAGTAGATGGTAAAATATTTGAGATTATTAATAAGATGCAAAAAGGAAAAACAGGTAGAGTATTTGAGAAGATTGCTCTGGATTTAATAAAGTAGGTGAAACATGGATTCTAAAAACTTTGTAGATGAATTTAATATAGCTAGTAATTATGATGAAAATATTAATGTTACAGACTATGAAAGGTTTGAAAACAAAGAATTACTAGATTTACTTAGAAGTAAAATAATACAGAATTTAATAGATGATAATATTAATAATCAAAATGACATAGAATCATTTATTAAAGAAGAGATAGAAAATTCTTTAAAAGGATATGATTTAAATATTGAAGAACGTAGTTATATCTATAATCTAATTGAAAATGAGGTTAATGGTTATGGACCAATAACTGAGCTTTTAAAAGATAAATCCATAACTGAGATTATGGTTAATGGTAAAGATGAAATATATATTGAATTAGATGGTAAAGTAGTAAAAGATGATAGTATATCATTTATTAATGATTCACATATAATTAGAACTATTCAAAGATTGATTCAGCCAATAGGAAGAACTATAGATACATCATCTCCAATGGTTGATGCAAGACTTGCTGATGGATCGCGTCTTAATGCAGTTATTCCGCCATTATCATTAAAAGGTCCAGTACTTACTATTCGTAAATTTAAACCAGATCTTGCTAACATTGATGATTTCTTAAGGAGTGGTGCTTTAACTAATGATATGGCATTATTTTTACAAGCATGCGTTAATGCAAGATTAAATATTATAGTCTGTGGTGGTACTGGTGGAGGTAAAACTACACTACTTAATGTACTTTCTTCATTTATTAATGATGATGAGAGAATCATCACTATAGAAGATGCTGCAGAATTAAAATTGCATCAAAATCATGTAATTTCTCTTGAAACAAGAATGACTAACTATGAAGGCGAAGGAGAAGTAACTATAAGGGATTTAGTTATAAATTCTTTGCGTATGAGACCTGATAGAATAATAGTTGGAGAAGTACGTGGTAAAGAAGCGTTTGATATGTTGCAAGCCATGAATACTGGACATTCAGGATCTTTAACTACCATGCATGCTAATAGTCCATCTGATGCGCTTAATAGACTTGAAACATTAGTACTTATGGCTGGAATGGAAATACCTGTTCAAGCAATAAGAGAATACATAGTAAATGCTATAAATATCGTTGTAAATATATCTAGACTTACAGATGGGAAAAGAAAGATTACCAGTATTTGCGAAGTTACAGGCTTTGATGGTGATGATATTAAACTAAATGAAATATTCTCATTTGATCAAACTGGTATTACTAATGAAGGAGAAGTATCAGGTTCATTTAAAACTCATAAGATGCCTAATATAGTTAGTAAAATTGAGTCAAAGGGTATAAAAAATATTAAAGAATTATTTGAATAAGCAGGTGATGTTATGAATGAGGTTGGAACACTTAATCTAATGGAGAGTGATCTTACTAATAAAGATATTGTAGTTACTTATGTTCCAAATACATTTGTAACTAGTTATGAATATACTATATATAAAGATGGAGT
>CAMJTE010000105.1 GCA_946408655.1 uncultured Caryophanales bacterium
AAAGCCTACCGTGAGGTAGGCAATAGTCAAAATTTATTTTGACTTTTTGTTCTTAGGTGATTCACTTGATTATTGTTATGATTGTAAATATTGTAGATTAAATGGAGAGAAGTTAGAAAGTAAGCATTATAGCATATTACCAAGTGAAATAAATGAGGTATTTACTAATATTCCAGTTGCGGTAAATTTATTCTATGGAGGTCCATTATTACAAATTGATAATACTATTAATTATTTAAAAAGATTAGAGAGTGTTAATCATAAGGGGCCTGTAGTAATTATAACTAAAGGAGATTTTACTAAGTTTCCTGATATTCCTTTTAATTTAGATTTACATGTAGCATTTTCTACTTTTGGAGTTAATTCTAAAATAGATGGAAGTACTATGGAAAGGTTTGAAAATAATCTAAAAGCAACTAGAAATAGAGTTAATAATTATAAATATTCTATTGAGTATCGACCAATTATTTATAATGTAAATGATACAGTAGAAGCATTTACTAAAGTTTTATCACTTGCAGGTGAGTATAATCTTGCAATAGGATACTCAGGATTACAAGGAAAGCCTGAAAGTGTTAAAATATTGAAAGAACAGGAATTAGATTTAAAACCATATCCGGGATATAGTTTTGGCCATAAAAAAATAATAGATGATAAAGTAGTTAAATTGTTTGAAGCATTAGCTAAAAAGTATAATGTACCAGTATTTAGAAAAACTTCATGTTTATTTTCTTATGTTCACAATTTACCTAGAGATTATAATGCTCATTATTATCGACCAACAGAATTAGGGTGTAACAATTGTGTAATGCATGATAAGTGTATGTCTTATAAAAATAGTTTACCAAGTAATAATAATTTAGATGATATAATTCCTTTTGATTATGAAATTATAAACAAAATAAATCATGAATGCATTTTAAAGAAAAAAGGTATTTGTGAATTTCCAACAGAAGATTGTAGTCATATTAGTGGAAATATAATTCATATTAATAATAGAATAACAACATCAGATGTTAGAGTTATTAAATGGTTAACAGGTTATACTGTAGATGCTAACTTTTTTGAGGATGCTCATATTAGTGATGCTTGGGTAAAAAATAAAAGTCTTAAGTTAGGAAGATAGCATGAAAATAGGTATTGATATTGATGGAATTATCCTAGATTTTGAAAGAACTATGCGTACTCTAGCTGAATTATATGACTTACTTATATTAAATAAAAAGGGAATTGTTAATAAAAATGCATTTAGTTATTTAGATAGATATGATTGGACTAAAGAAGAAAAAGATGAGTTTGTAAAGGAATATTTAGTATATGCAACTGTAAATCTTACTCCATTAATTCCTTTTGCAAAAGAGATGCTTGAATTTATTAATTTAGAAGGTTATGAGTATTATTTTATAACTGCTAGAGGAACAATTGTTAAAGAAACTAAGAGTGCGATTATTGACGTTTTTAATAAAAATAATATTAGTATAGATAACATTTATTTTGGTATTAAAAATAAGGTAGATGCTTGTAAAAAAATAGGTATTGATATTATGATTGATGATAATCCTAATATATGTAAAAAGTTACAAAAAAATAGAATTAAAACTTTATACTTTAGGGATAAAGATAATGAGATATTAACTGGGAACGAGTATTTAAAAGAAGTATCTAATGTTGGAGAGATTATTAGATTTATTGCAGATGAAAATGGTTTAAAAAATAAAAAAGAAGTATATCAAAAATTATTGAAAAAGTAACAATTTGTTGCTTTTTTCTGTGTAAAAAAGACCTATTACTTTAATAGATCTATGAAATCTTGCCATTTATCTTCAGCATAGTCTTTAATATTTTCTAATCCTGATTCAAAATCATCTTTAACAGAATCAAAGTCTTTATCGGCTTTTCCATAATAATGCTTAACCATAGCTTCAGCATTCTCTGCAAGAGTAGTTATTTCATGATCAACACGAGCGCCGTCTTTTTTTGCAATCTCTTGTAGTTTAATTGATGCCTTATACAATTCTTTTGCATCATTTTCATTATCAGTTGTAATACCGTTTTTTACACTCGCATATTTAGTTTGAATAGTATTAGTTAACTCTTTAACATCATTGGTAGTTATATTATCCATATCATCTACTTCTCTTTTAGCCTCAAGCTCAATATTATCATAATCAGTTTCTACCTCATCCCATGATGTATTAATTTCACCAGTAAATCCTCTTACACTATCTTCTATTTCATTATCTTCATCAATATCAGTATCATCAACTTTTTTATCACACCCAGTAAGTATTATAGTTATTAATAAAATAGAAAATGTAATTGTTAAAAACTTCTTCATGTGTACTCCTTTCTACATATTCTATAAATAGAATATTCATTATTATTATGGAGTATTTATAATTATTAATACTAAAAACAATTAAATATTTTATTAATTTAACATGCTTTTTAAATATTCTTCAAACTTTAAAAGTCCATAATCTTTATTATAATAATTTGGAAGTTCATTTAAGTGAGCAAGTGCGATTTTTGCCGTTTTCATTAAATCATCATCTGTTACATTAGTTTTAGAATTAACTTTACCATGTTCTAGTTCTATCATAATACCTCTTTTAAAATCTTCATAAGGAAATTTATCAAATCTAATATTTAACATTCTTGCTACTTTATATATATCTTCGTTATCAAACATATAATCACCAATATATTATATTCTTGATTGAATATTTGTTGTGTGCTATAATTGGTCTCGAGGTGTTTTATGCAAAAACTTATATTTATTAAATATGGAGAATTAACTACTAAAAAAGGTAATAGAAATGTATTTATTAAAAAGTTAACTAATAATATTAAAAATATTTTAGGTAATATTAATTATAATATGAAATCTGATAGATCTAGAATATATATAGAATCTAATGATATTGATTTAGTTGTTGAAAAACTTAAAAATATCTTTGGCATACATAGTATAGTTATTGCTTATAAAGTAGATAATAATAGTGATACTATTATAGATAGTGTTTTAGAACTTGTTAAAAATGAGAACTTTAAAACATTTAAAGTAGATACTAAAAGAGCAGATAAAAGATTTATGATACATAGTATGGATTTTAATAAGATGGTCGCAACTAAGGTTTTAAAAAATATGGATG
>CAMJTE010000106.1 GCA_946408655.1 uncultured Caryophanales bacterium
TTTTATTACAAAATGTTAGAAATTAAAGGCTTATTTCAAATTTTGCGAATTGAAGTAAAAAACATCTCTAAAATAATTGACAAACTAAGAAAAAATCTATATAATTGATAAAGCAAGCAGAAAAAATAGGTAATGGAGGTGTACGATGAAAAGAACATATCAACCAAATAAACATAGAAGAAGTAAGAAATTAGGTTTTATGGCTAGAATGAAAACTAGTATTATTAAAAGAAGAAGAAGAAAAGGTCGTAAAGTATTATCTCATTAATAATCACTCTAGTAGTGATTTTTGTTTTAAGGAGTTTTATGAAGAAGATAAATATATTAAAGGATAATCGCGAATTTAGTAGGATTATAAAGAATAATAGGTCTTTTAAATATAAGGATTATATTATATATAAGGAAAACAAGAGTAGTGATGTATATAAATTTGGTATATCTGTTAGCAAAAAAATAGGCAACGCAGTTGTTAGAAATAAACTAAAAAGGCAAATAAAAAATATAATTGATAAGAAATACTATGAAAATTCATTTAATTGTATTATAATATTAAGGAAGGGCATATTAGAAAAATCGTTTAGTGAGATGAGTGAAGATTTATATACTGCTTTTAAAATAATAAAATTATTTAAGGAGGAAAATTGTGAAAAAAAATAGTAAATTTAAGATTGTTTTTTTGGTACTTTTATTAATTATAATGACTGGATGTACTAAACAATTAAGAGATGTAAATGGTAAGATAGTTAAAAATGAAGTAACTGGTCAAACTTTACCATCTAATATTTTATGTAAGCCAACAGATAAGGATATAATTAAGCTATACGAAACAACTCGTGAAAAGCAAATTAAAAGTTTGGATAAAAAATTAAAGAATGATGATATAACAAAATCAGAATATAATAAGAAGAAAAAAGCATTACTTGATGTTAATAAGTTAGTTGCTTGTAAAAATTTTAAAGTATCGTCTGGTGGATATGAAGGTTTATGGACAACATTCTTTGTTAAGCCACTTACTTGGGTACTAATACAATTAGGTCAATTATTAAAAAATTATGGTTTGGCTGTAATTGCGGCTACTCTACTTATTAGATTAATATTATTTCCCGTCACAAGAAAAGCTGCAAAACAATCAGAGCTAATGAAACTTGCACAAGAAGATTTATCAAAGATTGAAAAGAAATATAAGAATAAAAATGACCAAGAATCTATGGCCATGAAGAGTCAAGAGATGATGGCTATTTATAAAAAGCATGGTATTAACCCTATGTCTGGATGTTTATTTGGAATAATTCAAGTACCATTATTCCTTGCTTTCTATGAAGCATTATATAGATTGCCAGTATTATTTGAAGATAAGTTCTTAATATTTAATATGGCTACTACGCCAATATCTGGTATGTCGTCTGGGAACTATATATATATAATATTACCAATACTAGTTGGAGTTGCTACATATTTCTCATTTAAACTTAATAGTGGTGCGAATATGGGAGTGGATCAAGCTAAACAAATGAAGACTATGATGAACATAATGATGATTTTAATAGTATTTACATCATTCTCAATGTCAACAGCTATTATAATTTATTGGATTACTAATAGTTCATTTACAATTGTTCAAAATTTATTAGTTAAAAGGAGTAAAAAATAATGATTAATATATATAACTTTGAAGATAAAACTGGTGAAAAATGCAGAATGAAATGTTTAGAAGAATTAGATGTATATGATGATGAAATAATTACTAGAGATTATGAAGAAGATGATAATTATCATATGGAAGTTATTAAAGTTGACGATATTAAGTCTTATGTAAAAGAGTTTTTAACTACTCTACTTGATAGGATGGGTATTAAATCTAATGTAATTGTTGATGCTGATGATAAGATTTTTACTGTCAAGATTAAGAGTAATGATAATAGAGTTTTGATTGGTAAAGATGGGAAGAATTTATCTGCAATTCAATTTATAGTTAGACAAGTAGTTAGAAATATGACTAAGTTTAATATTAAGATTAATCTAGATATATCTAATTATAGAGAAAAGAAAGAAAGATTCTTTGAAAGTGATATTAAGAAAATTATTAATGAAGTATTATCTAGTAAGACTGATACTAAGTTAGATCCTATGAATTCATATCAAAGGAGACTTGTGCATAATGTTGCAAATAATTATTATAATATAGAAACAGAAAGTATTGGTGAAGAACCAAATAGATGTGTAACAATTAAATATGTTGAAAACTAATACTACTATGTAGTATTTTTTTTGGAGGTTTAATATGAATGATACAATTTGTGCGATATCTACTCCACTTGCTCCAGGAGCAATATCTATAATAAGAATGAGTGGAAGTGAATCAATTTTTATAGCAAATAAAATATTTAAAGGTAAGGATTTAGAAAAAGTAAATGATCATACTATTAATTATGGGCATATTTATGATGGAGATGAATTAATAGATGAAGTAATGGTATCAGTAATGAGAGAACCTAATACTTATACTCGTGAAGATATAATTGAGATAAATGCACATGGTAGTATTGCTAGTGCGAAAAGAATACTTGCTCTACTTTTAAAAAATGGATGTAGACTTGCAAATCCTGGTGAATTTACACAAAGAGCTTTTATTAATGGAAGAATTGATTTAGTAGAAGCAGAAAGTGTTATGGATATAATTGATTCAAAATCGGAAAAGTCATTATCTATGGCTGTTAATCAATTAAGTGGTAGTACCTCTAATAAAATTAGAGATATAAGAAAAAAAATTAGTGATATTGAAACTAATATTGAGGTTAATATTGATTTTCCAGAATATGATGATATTACTGTACTTAGTAATGATATTATTAAACCTAAATTAGTAGAAATATCTGATGAGTTAAATATATTACTTAACAATTCTAAAGATTCAAAGATAATAAAAGATGGAATTGATACAGTAATTATAGGAAAGCCTAATGTAGGCAAAAGTAGTATTTTAAATAAATTATTAGAAGAAGATAAAGCTATTGTAACTGATATTCCTGGTACTACACGTGATATAGTAGAAGGTATTGTTGATATAAATGGTATTAGGCTTAATCTAATTGATACTGCAGGTATTAGAGAAACTGAAGATATAGTTGAAAGTATAGGTGTTAAAA
>CAMJTE010000107.1 GCA_946408655.1 uncultured Caryophanales bacterium
GATTGTGCGAATGATGATATTAATACTACTACTGCCAACGGTAGAATGGTTGCTAGACTCTTAACTACTGTTTCACAAAATGAAATAGAAAGGACAAGTGAAAGAACTAAAGTAGGTTTAGCAGGTGCGATTAAAGCAGGTAATATTCCACATCGTGCTCCATTTGGTTATAAACATGTTAATAAAAAACTTGTACCAGACGAAGCAACTAAAGATCAAGTTATTAGAATATTTAATCTATACCATGCAGGTAATTCATATCAAACAATAAGTAATACCTATAATCAAGAAAAAGTATTTGGTAAAACAAATTGGTGCGATGGTACTATTTTGAAAATATTAGAAAATGAAATATATAAAGGTGATTTTGTTCATGGTAAAAGAACAAGCAGTCCTACTTATTATAAAGATGTTGTTGAACCTATTGTATCTAAAGAATTATGGGAAGAATGTCAGGTACAGAAGAAAAAGAATTCTCGTAATTATAAACGAGATAAAGAGTATTTATTCTTGCAGAAACTTAAATGTCCTAAATGTGGAAGAATATTAGGCGGTAATGCAACAAGAAAGAAAAATGGTGATGTTTATTACTATTATCAATGTCATGATTGTAAAGTATCCATTAGAGAAAAATATGTTGAAAAATTATTTGATGTTTTTATTGAAGAGATACAAGAATATGATGCTGTAGTTAATCAAACATTAATACCTATGATTAAAACAAAATTAGATAATCCTAAGGATAAACTAGTTAAAGAATTAAAAGAACAAAAAGAAAAGTCTGAAAGAATTAAAAAAGCATATATCAATGGATTGTTTACGATTGAAGAATATGATGAAGAAAAAGAAATAGTTGAAGAAATTATTAATGATTTAGAAGTTAAAATAAAAGAATGTGATGTGTGTGATTCACTTAACTTCACACCAGAAGATATATTAATAAAAAGAGATTTAGATTATATAAACAAGATAGTTTATCCGGATGAATATAAGGAAAATACTTATATGTGGAAGGATTATACTAGAAGTGAGAAAGCCGATTTAATCATGCGATATGTTGATTATGTTGAACTAGAATATGGTCTTTATAATAAAATCAGACTTGGAGAAGTATTCTTTAGAGAATCAGTATGTAAGCCTTGTAATGAATTATATGATGCAGGTTATCTAGATAGAAAAGATTATGCAATACTTGGTAATGCTGTTACCAAATTAAGATTTAGTGAATATCTTCCAGAAGAAAAAGTTGCAGAGATAATATTTACGTTAAGACAATATTACAACGTTGGATATTTTGAAGCAACTTATTATTACAATAATAAAGTAATGTTCTTTAATGATTATCTTAATAGAAGAATAGTTAGAATATTTCCAATAGAAGATTATAAGGAGATGGATAAAACAGAAAAGATTGAATTTGGAGTTATTTATATTAAAAATGGTGATGAAGCATTAATAGATGATAAAGATGATTTATTTAATACCATTCCTGCAAGAACTAACTGTACAATCTATGAAATGGATGAAGAATTAAAACAGAAAAAAGAAGCAACTTTAAAGAAAATAGAAAAATGGAAAGAAGAATTTAATGAGAAATGTAGTGATACTAAAGTTAAGAATGATGATAATGTAAGTCAAGAACAACGATAGTTGCTTGCCTAGTTCTTGACTTATATAAATAAAATTTATAATGGACAAATATCAAAACAAAAACACTTTTTTGCTTTTGATGTTATCAACCAAAAAGAATTTTTTGTTAACTTTTTTCTCAAAAAAGTTATATGCAAATGTGGCACGTTTCCGTTTACGATAGTAAATGAAAGTGGCGATAGTTTGCCGATAAATTATGAAAATAATTAATTATTATTTGAATAATTTACATAGATAAAATAAAAAGTAGTGCCTTTTATTTTATCAATACTTTATGCAGTTTTAACTATTTATAGTTATACTAAATAAAGTATTAACGGTTCCTAAGGTGTTAAACCTTAGCCACCATATTTTGATGTTAACAACGTTAATGTCAAAATATATAGGGGGTTAGAAATTTTGACAAACAAAATATCTCTCCTATATTTTATATACAGAACTTTATAAGGGGGTGAATAATATTATGGTAGAGTTATCATATTCATTACATCTAAGTAATGATAGAAATAAATCTAAAAAAGGCAGAAAAACTGCTAAGAAAAATGAAACTAATACTACTTCATTTAGTAATAATGCAATACAAAATTATCAAAACTTATCTAAAGTAGATAAGCATAATTTAAGAAAATACGATAATGATCAGGATTTAATTTATACTATTCTAGGTACTTCTTCTATTGTTGAAGATACTAAAAATTTATATTTAAGATTATTTGAACGAGCAAGAAAAAAATATAATGATAAACAAACAAGAAGTGATAGAAAAATAGATAATTATTTTAACCATATTTCTAATGATGATAAAAGAGATTTAGCATGTGAGATTATTATTGAACTTGGTGATATGGATTTTTGGTCATATAAAGATGATGAATTTAGAAAAAAGATGATTGATGTTTTTAGAGAACAAATTGATGATTTAGAAGAATTTGTTCCTAATTTTAAGATAGCAAATGCCACTGCTCATTTTGATGAATCATCACCACACTTACATATTTCGGGAGTACCATTTAAAGAAGGTATGAAAAATGGTATGGAAAGACAAGTTGGTAAATCTGATGTATTTACTAAAACAAGTTTAGTTAATATTCAAAACAAGATGAGAGAATATTGCATTAATTCTTTTAATAGAATTTATAATCTAGATTACATTTTAAAAGAAAAAGAAGAAGGAAGAAATGTTGATATTAATGTTGCAAATATGAATGATTATAAAAAATTCAAACGAGAAAAGGAAAATAATAAAAAGAAGTTAGAAGAATTA
>CAMJTE010000108.1 GCA_946408655.1 uncultured Caryophanales bacterium
TTTTATGAAAATTTTGTGAATTTTTTAACGAAAAAAGAATGACATTAAGTCATTCCTATTCATTTACCTCTGTTTCATTACTTGTAGTATTTTCATTATTAATTTTTTCTTTGTTTAAATAATCATTTATTTTATCTTTATAATTACTAATACTTCTACCTAATACATTATAGTTTTCAATAGCTTTATTAAGTATTGAAGTAGTATCTTCATCAGTCAAGTATTTAACATTAATACTGTTTCTTACTAAAGCTCTATTCTCTTTATAAGGAATATCAACAACTATCTTTAAAGTAGAATCTACTTGATATAAATTATCTTTATAATAAATATCACCTTTAACATTATGTTCATATGTTCTAGAACTAGCATCACTCGAAGTTGGTCTTGTTAAATCAACATTAATAAATTTTATTTTTTAATGTCGCTGTCCTGTTTGGCAGGATACTATTTTATCTAGCTTCAAGCTTGAAACTACGATATATCTAGCATTTATAACTATCTCCTACCACACTTGATTGCAGCAATTCCAACTATCATGTTTAGTAGTATTAGTTACTGCGAGACTTGATAGCAGCTTGTACTATAGGCAAGTTAGGGCCGATTAAGACTAAAATGTCCTAAGTTTAATATTTAAATTATTATATGAAATTTATTTTTTCATCATTTAAAACAGCATCAATATATTCAATTGTATAATCTCTGATAAATTTTTTTGGTGATAATACCCATTGATTTATTTCATTATAAAGTCTTTCAAATCCTATTTCTCCATATTGATTATAGAATTCTGAATAATTAATTAATCCCTCTTTAAGATACTCTCTATATGCACTATTACCTACATACATTCGTTTTGATAATTTACTTCCTGACCAGTCTAATATTGTTGGAGTATAAATTATACTTGGAACTGTAGAAATATTCATTTTAAGTAATGGTTCCATATAAACACGCAATGGCCACATGCCTGACCAATCACCGCCATCAACAATTACACTTAAAGTATTATTTACTTTATCTGTTGCCATAAGATATAATATTTTAACTAAATATCTTAAAGGAACATTCATATCAAATTTATCTATACTTATATCACTTATTTTTGATAAATATGTTCCGTGTTTGGGACATTTTGACTCAACTATTAATTCTTCGGATGTGTTTTTTATAATTTTTGTATTTAAAATATGTTTTTCCGTTAAACCGCAATTTGGGCATGGAAAACGCAATCTTATTTCACCATTTTTTGGATCAAGCGTATATTTTAATAAATCATAATTATTAATAACCTTTATTAAAGATTTCTTTACTAAAGGATTTTTTTGATATTCATAAAAAAACAAAATTTCATATTCAATATTATCTTTTTTCTTCAATCTTTCTAATATATCTTCAAAATAAGGTAAATATTTTTCCTTAATAGAAATTCCATCATCAGTCTTAACAGAATCTAAATTTTTATAATATTTATGTCCATCTATTTCAACTTCTTCACCAGTAACACTCTCCAATAATTCAACAATTATTTTTACTGGTTTCTTATAATAATCTTTTAAATGTTTTGCTAAAGCAAACGCTGATATAAAATTTGTCATTGTACCTATATGAGGATAACAATTTACTTGTGCAGATAACCATAGATGTATTTCATCTTTTCCATCCATTTTATTTTCTATAATTTGTGCCAAATCATCAATTACATAATTCATTCCAGCTAAAGGATAATATACATTTTTTGTATTCATATTTTCTACTTACTCCCTTTATTAATATAACCACATTCTATAATATCATATTTACTGTTGTTCAAATACTCCATATCTTTTTTTATGAATTCATCTGTTAATTCCATTTCTTTACATGTCATTGCCAAATTATCTTCATATATTTTATCATGCTTATTAAAAAATTCAATATCATACATATCTTGATTTTTTAAATAACTTAATACATTATTATAGTTTTCAAGATTTAAGTAACATTGCGGTACAAAAAAATTTGGTTCAATTTCTTTTATCTTGTCAATTGAAATGAGCGTTTTAAATAATTGAAAACTTTCAATTGGGATAGCATACTTTTCTCCACCATTAAGACAATCATTTAATCTTCGATAAACATCAGTATTCCTATCATAATTTAAAACAATTTCATCCATGTGAAGTGGCTTACCAAGTTCCATAATTCCAATGACTTTTCGTACTGGTGAACTAAGATATAAATATGCAGTAGTTGGTTCATCACAAAATCTTTTTCTATATTCATACTTTTTTATATCATATAATATAGGTCTAAAAAACTCTGGACGAAAACTTAAAAAAATAATTTTTTTATTCATAAACAATACCACCAATTTTATTATATCATAAAAAAGACTAGTTTTACCTAGCCTTTTAATTATTTATATTAGTTCTTCTTTGCTTTGATTGCGGCTTGGGCAGCAGCTAGTCTAGCAATTGGAACTCTGAATGGTGAACATGAAACATAAGTTAATCCTACATTATGGCAGAATTCAACTGATTGAGGATCTCCACCATGTTCTCCACAGATACCAAGTTTAATGTCTGGTCTTGTTTTCTTTCCAAGTTCAACAGCCATCTTAACTAATTTACCAACACCATGTTGATCTAACTTAGCAAATGGGTCTTGTTCATAAATTTTATTTTCATAGTAAGAACCTAAGAACTTACCAGCATCATCTCTTGAGAAACCAAATGTCATTTGAGTTAAGTCATTTGT